>CALBIE010000286.1 GCA_937893495.1 uncultured Verrucomicrobiales bacterium
ACTCGACGACTGCTGTGAGTATGTGGAACTGTAGTCAGCCGCGCTTGGCTCAATACATGTATTGAAGCTCGGTCGTGGTAAACAGCGCCTTGCAGAAAGCGGACCAGGTGGCTTGCGGTTCGTTGCCGGGGAAGTTTTTAAGCATGGCCTCGGCGTCACGGAGTTCGGTTTGGTCGGCGGGGCGCCCGAGGGAGAATTGGAAGGCGCGGGTGTCGGGATGGAGTCGAAAAACATCTGCGTGGCTCAGTCCAGATCACAATGTCGAGAATCGTTGACTGACCCCGGAAACTCGGTCCGTTTGTCGGCCGCAATCTTGGAGAATATACGTGTCTGACGAGCCTCGGCACGCAATGGCCGCGCGGCCGCCGGAACGATTCCTGAAGGCTGGGCGGCGCGCAGGGTCGAGCGGGCAGTCAGTCTTTTGCCGCTTCCACCACAGTCTTTGACCTCAGCAATGCCATGACCCGCGGATGCTCGGCTGTCACGAACCGATCCAGCCGCGCCACGACGATCTTTTTCAGTTCGTCGATACTCAATCGGGTTACTTCGCGTCGCGTTGCCAACTGACGGGTAAGCAACGTGCATTCCTTCTGGTTTGCCTTGAGCCTGTTACTGGCGCTGTTGAAGACCTGAGGTTGTTTCAGAGCTTCCGCGTTGGTGGCCATTCGGAGCCTTTCCTTGCCGGGCTTTTCCCGGGCAAGTCCCAGCGTCAGAAGAATGCCTCGTGTTTCCAGGGCAGAGTTGCTTGCCCGTGGAACGTCCGTGGAACGTCCTTGTATCCGAAGGGCAGGTTGTGAAACGTGTAGTGCGGCATGACGTTGTTGAATTCGGCCACGCTTGAACTCCTTTCGAAGTGCCGCAGGGACAGGATTTCACACGGGATAAAGCGGAGCCAAATGTGGTGGCTCTTTTGGAACTTGGATGAGCTTTTCAGGCAACCAGTAAAATGTTCTTGAGCCAACGCCCAAAGAAATTGTGCCAGCTCGTTTCGAACGGAGACCCTCCACGTCCGCAAGGCGACAATCAGGCCGCCGAGATCCCTCGAATGACGCTGCCACAGAACACCGGCCAGACTCTCAGCGTCCGGTGCAAACCGGTACTTCGCCTGGTCCGCCGCCTTCAGTTGGGTGCGAATGAGATTCAGATAGTGGTCGACGAAGAGCAGCAGGGACGAGCGGTTATCAAGGGGCTGCACGGCGAGGATCTCAATTCCATGCTGCACGACAGCCTTGAGTTCATGGTACGAAACGGTGTGATAGGCCGAATCCGTTGCGACCTGATCCCGCATCGTGAGAAACACGAACGAAATGTCGAATCCGGCGTACTGGGCTTCAGTCAACTCCCGGTAGCGCTTCAATTGATCACCGGTTTCGCGGCTTTTCACCTTATTTTCGACGACCGAGACAAACCGATGTCTCTCGCTTACCAGCAGCAGATCAATGCCCTGGTGTTCCCGAAAGATCTCCAGGTCTGAAAAATCCTTTACTTCGGCCATCTTCTTGGCCGGGGGTATTAGCGCGAAGAATTGCCGCGCCATGGATTCGCCCACGGTTCCGCTTCGAGACGGATCGAGGCACCAGGCGAGGAAGTCCGAATGCCGGATCTCCTTTCGCTCCGCCCTCAGGGCCTTGAATACGTTGAACGTTCCCGGGTTTCCTTCGAGCAGTGCAAGGTAATGCCGGAGAAGGATCTCCTTGGCCTCGTCGGATGTCGCCGAGGCGAGCCCGGCGTGATTCCGAAAGGCTGTTGAAAGGTCGGCGAACGTAACCGGAAAATAGGCAAGGTCTTCCGGGGTTTCTGACTTGAGCGTGAGAAACACGTAGGACTTGCCGAAACCGGCGAAGGCTACGTCCTCCTCAATCATCCTGCGATAATCGGTCAACTGACCGGGCCGCTGGCTGGCGTGAATCTTGTTCTCGACAACGACGACATGCTTCGCCCTCTGGAAGACGAGGACCAAATCAATATTCTTGAATTCTCGCCTTACCTCGACATCTTCCAGATCCCGCTCGGACAACCCGGACAAGCGTGTTTTGGTGTCTCCTCTGGCCAGTAATTCTAGAAGCGACGCGAGATACACAGCCCCTTGCCGATGACTTTCCTCTGGATTGAAAAGCCAAGCCAGAAAATTGGAGTGTCGGATCTCCTGGTTCTTCGCATTGAGCGCATCGAACAGATTAAATTCTTCCAACTTTTCCGACAAGGCTTGTAGAAGCTCGTTCGTCTGGAGGAACTTGGAAAGCGATTGTTCATCGACGCCTGATCCTGGTGATTTGGGCCCCAGATGCTCAATCACCTCGACGGCTTCCGGATGTTGCCGGAAGTATTTCACTGCACTGTTCACGTGTTCTTTTGGGGTCTTCATAAAAGGGTTGTAAATAAGTCGGACGGATAAAAGAAGAATCAAGATCGGCATCCCACGACGCATCCGTTTCCAGACGAGGCAGAGGAATGACAATTGCGCAGATCGTCGCCATCTCCTCCGGCGCGTCCGTCAATGGGAATCGCGTCTTAAACGGGTCGTAAACGGGTTCTTGATTGTTGACACAAGGCTGATTGGTCGGACGGGAAGGGGAGCCGGAAACGAAAACGAAAAACGAAAACGGGCCATAAACGGGTCGTAAACGGGTCGGTTCTTGACTTTTGATACAAGGCCGATTGATCGGACGGGCTTTCGAGCTCGAAAGCGAAAAACGAAAATGGGCCAGTCCCGGGAAACCGCACTCTTGCCACTACTTCAACTCTTTGCTGGCTGTGTAATTCAGGTTCTGCGTCAAGGGGACTACAGTTCTGCAGGCCCGTTTATGAAAACACCCCCATTTTTCAACAGCCGGCCAGGGCGGTTCAAATGGAGACGCCGCCATCCGCTCCGGCGCATTGGCCGGTGATTTGTGCTGGCGAGCCTTTGGGTTCGCTCCTACCATCCGGGGAATGCACACCAAGTTGGCGTTGATCCTTGGGAGCTGCCTTGCTCTCACAGTCTTTCCTTCATCTGCTGCGGAAGAAAACACGGTGTTCCGCGCGGGCGCGGCAACCAGCAACATCACCCCACCATTGGGTGCCTTGCGGGCGGGCAGTTTTGCGCCGTATCCCACCACCCACGTGAATGACGAATTGCATGCGCGTTGTCTCGTGCTCGACGACGGGAAGACCACGCTCGCCCTCGTGACGGTCGATCTTGTGGGGTTTCATCGCAGTGTCAGCATCGAGGCCCGCCGCCTGATCGAGGAGCACTGCGGTATTCCGCCGGAGAACGTCATGATCTCCGCCACGCATACGCACTCGGCGGGGACGGCGATGGGGACGACGCGCTATACCAACGAGCAGAAGCTCGACGATTACCAACAGTTCCTCGCCCGCCGGATTGCCGATGGCGTGAGGCGCGCGAAGAATCTTTTGCGGCCGGCCGAGATCGCTTTTGGCAAGGCGGATGCCGGCGCGAACATTCGAAGTCGGCGCTGGCATTTGCGCGCAGGCAAGGAACGTATCGATCACTTCGGCCGGACCAATCGCGTGTGGAAGACTTCCGCGCCGAACGCCGACTACACCAAGCCGGCCGGTCCGGTGGATCCGTTTGTTTACTTCATCGCCCTGCGCGAACCGGGTGGCGTGCCCATCTCCCTCTATTCGGCGTATTCGGTTCATTATGTCGGTGACACCGGGCCCGGACACATCTCGGCCGACTACTTCGGATTCTATTGCGAGAACCTCAAACGCGCGCTCAGCACGCCCGACCAGTATCCTCCCTTCGTGGCGATGATGGCCAATTCCACGAGCGGCGACATCGGTCCGAACAATGACATCTTCCGCCACCTGAAAGGCCCCAGGGGCAGTTATCAACGTCCGCGTTTCTTCGCGAAAGACCTCGCCGACCGCGTCCAACGCGCACTGCCGGACGTCACGTGGCAGACCAATCCCCGCCTCGACGTCCGCTTCCGTGAAGTGAACCTTGCCTGGCGAACGGTTGAACCGAAACTGCTCGATTGGGCCCGGGACATCGAAGCGCGCGCCCCGCGCCTGAAGGAAGGCAACCTGCCGATCGGAGCGCGTTGGGTGACCACGCGTCCCTTCGTCGCGCCGCTGAGTTACGCCGGCCGCCTCCAGGCCCTCGCCAACGTCACCGAACCGGCGAAGGTCCCCTTGCAGGTGCTGCGCATCGGTGACATCTGCCTCGGCACGACGCCCTGCGAAACCTACACTGAGATCGGCCAGGCTTTTCAGCGCCGCAGCCCCTTCGCCAACACCTTCATGGTGGAACTCAATCACGGCTACCTCGGTTACTTGCCCACCCCGCGCCACTTCGCGCTCGGCGGTTACTCCACCTGGCCGGGAACCAATTATCTGGAGCCACAGGCTTCCGAAAAGATCGTCAATCATCTGATCGAAATGGCGAAGGAACTTGAGCGGAACCACGACCGATGAAAAATGCGGCCAGGATCATCCTTTTGCTCGGTGCCAAGCACTAACAGGCCAGCGGCACCGACGCCATGCCGGATCCCGCGACCGCCGGCCAACGCGTCCTGGCAGCCGTGGACCGCCTGCCCGGCCTGATCGAGAGCGGCGCCTTCGCCGACATCTGCAAACCGCCGTTGACCGATTGAATCGGTCGCGGGATCAGTCATCAATTTTCAATGATCCCAGCCTGCTGCGATATTTGCGAACAGGGTTCGTGGTTCATTTGTTGGTCAGCACGTAGCGACCGGATTTTTTTGAGCCGTGTTTCTCGATGAGTCCGGCCTCAAGCAAGGGGTTGATCACGTTCATCGCTCCCTGCCGGGACAACGACGGCCACCCCGAGCTCATTACCGGCAAAGGCTCGGGTATCGGCCTGCAGATCCGCGTGCACGACCTCGACGGCAACGGCTGGAAAGACATCATCGGCCCCGGAAAAAGCGGTAACCACATCATCTGGAACGACGGGAAAGAATCGACTGTCGATAACATAATCGACACACCGAATGCCCCAAAGGGGCATCGTCCTCCAGCCCAAGGTTGCGGCAATGCCGCTACCTTGGGTAATCGTTCAGCAAAGCCAGTTACCCCAACCGGGGTTGCGCCAAATACGGACGCAACCTCTTCGAGGTAGGCCTTGTTTGAACCTGTTTCCCAAGGTAGCCCGATTTCATCGCGGCAACCTTGGGCTGAAGGGCGGAATCCCTTTGAGATTCTTGGCGGTGCCAAATTGGGCTTCGTCTGTTTCCGGGGGCAGTCAACAATTCCAAACATTTGAGTTGAGTCCGCTCTCCGGCAGACAAAGTGTTGCTGGTTTTCTCGCGCCATTTGCGGTTTGAATCTGTTCCGGCAGATCTGAAGCCTCGGCGAACGTTGTCAGGTTCAGAACCGCGCCCGATGACAGAGTCACTCTCCATTCACGAAGCCAGAAAACTGGTCCTGCTGTCGCAGCGGGTGCCACCGGCAAAGCCCGCCGGTCGGGCTTCGGCGGCCACGTTGTCGGCGATTGGACACCTCGGCTACATCCAGATTGATACCATCTCCGTCATTCAACGCGCTCATCATCATACGCTGTGGAATCGCAACCCTCGTTACCAGCCGTCCCAACTCGATGAGCTGATTGCCGACAAGCAGGTTTTTGAATACTGGTCTCATGCAGCCGCCTACCTGCCGATGGCCGATTACCGGTTCAGCCTGCGCCGCAAACAGGCGATTGCTCGCGGTGAACAGGAGCACTGGTATGAGCGTGATGCGCGATTGGAGAAGTTGACGCTCAAGCGCATTGCCGCCGAAGGCCCTTTGATGGCCAGAGACTTCGAGCACACCGGCAAGAGGACCGGTGAATGGAAAACCAAGCCGGCCAAACGCGCCTTGGAGAATCTGTTCATGCAGGGTGATCTCATGTCGCCTTGCCGGGTCAACTTTCAGAAGGTTTATGATCTCACGGAACGGGTCTTGCCTGAGGGAACTGACACAAGTGTGCCCGCTCCGGAGGAATATGCCCGTTATTTGATCGCCCGTTATCTGCGGGCCAACGGGCTGGGCCGGCCGGCCGAAATCGCCTACCTGCTGCCGGACACCAAGCAGCTTGTTTCCGCAGCCATGCAGGACATGGTTTCGATCGGAGAGTTGAGACAGGTCCGCGTCGGAGGTGAACAGTACCATGCGCTGCCGGCTTCGCTGGAACTCCTGAACAAACCGCTGGCCCGGAGCAAACTGAAAATTCTTTCCCCCTTCGACAACCTGGTCATCCAGCGCCAGCGCATGCAGGCACTGTTCGAATTTGATTACCTGATCGAGTGCTACCTCCCCGCGGCCAAACGTCGCTACGGCTACTTCACGCTGCCCGTTCTGTGGGACGGGAGACTGGCGGCGCGCATGGACTGCAAAGCCGAGAGAAAAGCATCACTGCTGCATATCCATCATCTGGCACTGGAACCTTGGCTGAAGAAGACCGATGCATTCTTCCAAGCCCTGCGCAAGGAACTGGAATCCTTCATGCAGTTCAATCACTGCAACAGGCTCTGCGTGCACAGAACTTCCCCTGAACATGTCAAACCGGCGTTGACCCGCGACTCATAATCTTACTCTTAATCCCCATACCCCATGCCGGAACAAATCGAACTGAATCCCAACGGGCTTCCACCCCGAAGCCCAAGGTTGGGAGGAACGACCTACCCTGGGTGTCGATAAGACCAATCAACCAACCCTGAAGGAGTTCGCGAAAGAATCGCTGAGAACAGCCGGTCCCGACGACATGGGAAAGCGAGTGAATGCTGGTGGAAAGTGGATGCTTCTGCGGAATGAATTCCGCGCTCCCGCCGCTCCAATTGCATGGTCCCGGTTAAGGGCGGGTCAGTTTCGGTAATCCGTACCCGTCAGGCTGTTCAGGACGCTCTGCTGCCAGTTTCGGAGTTGGCGCTGGAGCTTTTGGGCGGTGTCGGACTTCTGCCCGATCAGGTTTGTCGTTTCGGCGGGATCGGTTTGCAGGTCAAAGAGTTCCTGTTTGGGATCCCCTTTCTTCTGCTCGTGGATGACAAGCTTCATATCGCCGTCGATGATCGCGCGCGGGCCAAGGTAGTCGGCGTCGGCAATGGTGGAGTGCTTGAAGTTGATGAAATTGCGGGTGGGAATTCCGCCACTCAGTTTGACGAGCGGTGTCGTGCCCTTTTGCAGCTCGGGATCGATGTAGGGTTCCTTCGAGTTGCTGCCTTTGTAGGACCAGAAGAAGAGCGGGTTGGCGCGCTGCTTCATTTTGCCGTCCAGCAAGGGAGTGAGGTCAATGCCGTCGATGGGGCGCTCTGGCAAGGGTTGGCCGAGAATGCCGCATAGCGTGGGCAACAGATCACTGGTGCTGGCGCGGACCTTCGTGCTGCGTGGCTTCGGGATGCGCGCCGGCCATTCGATCAGGCCGGGGACAAGAATGCCGCCATCATAGACCTGGCCTTTGACGCCCCGGTGCGGAGTGACCAGCGAACCGTCGGCGGAGGTGCCATTGTCGCCGCAATAGAAGAGCAGCGTGTTGTCGCGCAGTCCCTTGGCGGCGAGGTGTTTTCGCAAGGTGCCAATGGCGCGGTCCATTGCGGTGATTTCGGCGTAGCGCTCGCGCAGCACTTCACCCTGGGTGCGGGTGGTTCGAGTTCCCGTTTTGTTGGAGGTGAGTTTGACCTTCTTGTTCTTGTATTTTTCCGGCAGGTCATCGTAGAGCGCGAGATCTTCCGGCAGTCCGCTGTAAGGCTCGTGCGGGGAACCGAACCAGACAATCGTGAAAAACGGCTTACCGGTCTTCCGGGTGCGATCGATGAATCGGATCGTTTCCCGAATGAGGATTTCCGAACTTTCGCCACGGAAGACTTTGGGCGGGCCGCCGTTGCGTGACAGCGACGGGTTCAGTTCGAAGAAGTTGTCGTGCGAGAGCCATTCGTGAAATCCCATCTTCCCGGGATTCACGGGTGACGCGGCCTTGACCGCGCCGACATGCCACTTGCCAAAGTGCGCGCACCGGTAACCGACCTTGCTGAGAATGTGCGCGCTCGTGATTTCCTCCGGACGGAAGGACCGACCCGGCGCAAAGGTGCCCATGCGGTTCGGGTGGCGGCCGGTGAGAAAGCTGGCGCGAGTCGGCGAACAGGTGGGGTGGCCGGAGTAAAAATTTTCCAACCGCAGACCGGTAGCCGCCATCTCATCGAGCACTGGCGTTTTCACATGTGGATGGCCATTGTAACCCGTCTCCTCCCAACCGTGATCGTCGCCCATGAGAAGAACGATGTTTGGCTGCGCCGAATACGTCGATTGACAGACGCCGAGCGACGAAAGAACGAGGATGAGGAAGTGAAGAGATTTCATGAGTGGTTTTTCCTATTTTGGGCAGAGAGCAGAATCAACGACAAGCAATGTCTCCAATGATGCACGCTCGTGTCGGAGAATGTTCGTTATTTCTCTTCCGCATGGATACCAATAGTCTTCCCGCTTTCGAATCTATTCTGCATCCTTAGGGCGAAGTTGAACTCACTGTAGATTATCATGAAACGAGATCGTTCATTCATCGGCCGGCTCGTCGGAACTGCGAGAATACTCGGACTGTTGCCCGGGGTGCTTCATGCCGAGCTCAAGTTTTTTGAACAGTTCAAATTCGGCGGGGGAATCGTGGTCGCGCTGGATTTTGACGACGGAAAATCCAGCTCGGAGCTGGCGACCGACAGCCCGTTTCTAATCCACGGGCTGTTGAGTGATGATGCCCGATCGAAATGCCGGACGGCTCCATCCTATCCGCCCAATCCGTAGAATCAGCGGTTCGATCGTCCGATTGGTTTGACCACGGCTCGCTCGGATGTCGCGAATAACGTAAATGCGTAGGACTCCTTTTCGACGGTGTTTTCCCGGGAACGCGGTCCGCTTGAGGATCCTGTTAAAACAAAGAATTTCTAATGTGCTCTTGACCGTATATTCCTGGAGAGGTATGCAGTACTCATGCGTGCTGTCACAGTTTACAAATGTTTCTGCGATGTTACTCGCCTTCGGATACTGAACCTCCTCGGCAATGGTCCGCTATGCGTTTGCCATTTACAGGAGATTCTTCAAGAGCCTCAGGTGAAGGTCTCCAAGCATTTGAGCTACCTCAAACTGAACGAACTAGTCGAGTGTAAGAGAAGAGCCAATTGGAGCATTTACAGCATTTCTCAAAAGCGCAACGCGATCCTCACTCAGAACCTGAAATGCCTCCAAGATCTTGCAAACGAGGAACCGGTGTTCCGTGCTGACCTACGCCAGCTTAAGAAAACTGATACGTCTGCTGCATGCCAACCAACCACGAAATCGAAAACTTGTTGCTCACAATGAACAGACCATCCGTCCTGATTCTTTGCACCGGAAACTCCTGCCGCAGTCACATGGCCGAGGGCATTTTGAGAAAAGCTGCGAGCGATCTGATTGAAGTCCACAGCGCCGGTTCCAATCCGTCGGGCTACGTTCATCCGATGGCCATTGAAGCATTGAAGGAGATCGGAATCGACATTTCTGGCCATACCTCCAAGCACATGAACGAGTTTCTTCAACGGCCCGTGGAGACGGTTATCACCGTATGTGGCAACGCGGACCAGGTTTGCCCGACGTTTCCCGGCCAGGTGAATCGCCATCATTGGGGCTTTGATGATCCGGCACATGCCGCCGGAACCGACGATGAAAAAATGGCCGTATTCCGTCGGGTCAGAGACGAAATCAAAATAGTTTTCCAGGCGTATGCCGATGGTCGGCATGATGAGGCGAACAAGGCTGTCTCCACACAAGCAACTATCTAAATCAACCTGAATCAGAAAACGAATCATGAATACAATCACGCAGATCGTTAAAGTATTTGACCCGGCCATGTGCTGCTCAACCGGAGTTTGCGGACCGGACTTCGACCCGAAGATCGTTCAGTTCGCTTCCGATCTGGACTGGCTAAAATCACAGGGAGTGATCGTTCAACGGCAGAATCTTGCTCAGAACCCAGCCGCCTTCGCAGAGAATCCAGTAGTAAAAGCCGCACTGACTGACAAGGGAGAACACGCCCTGCCTTTGTTGCTGTTCAACGGAAAAACAGGCTTCTCAGGCCGCTATCCTGAACGAGATGAGCTTGCCAAATTCCTCGGTCTCACACTGGGTGATCCCAGGGGAGTTTCTGCAGTTGCAGATTGCTGCAGCGACGACGGCGGTTGTTGTTAAAATGACGATGAACGCTCCTGCCAACAGATCATTGAAAGCATTTTTTGACGCTCCTACGCGCTTTCTTTTCTTCACCGGCAAGGGCGGCGTCGGTAAGACATCGCTTTCCTGTGCCACCGCTTTGAAGCTGGCGGACGATGGCAAACGTGTGTTGCTGATCAGCACCGATCCGGCATCCAATCTGGACGAGGTGCTGGAGACTTCGCTGACCAACAAGCCTTCGATGATCCCAGGCACCCACACCTTGCAGGCACTGAACATCAACCCGGTCGCCGCTGCGACCGCGTATCGCGAGCGTGTCATTGGACCGATGCGCGGGTTGCTGCCGGAGTCAGCGTTGCGGAGCATGGAGGAACAACTCTCCGGCTCCTGCACTGTGGAGATTGCAGCCTTTGACGAGTTCTCAGGATTGATTGGCAATGCGGAAGCGACGCGTGAATTTGATCACATCGTCTTCGACACGGCACCGACCGGGCACACCCTGCGCCTGATGAGTCTGGCGAAGGCGTGGGACCAATTCCTCGACAACAACACGAGCGGCACGTCCTGCCTTGGTCCACTCGCCGGACTGGAAAAACAGCGCGCGATTTATGAGGGCACGGTCAAAACGCTTGCCGATGCGGTAGCCACGACACTGGTATTGGTGAGTCGCCCCCAAGCCGCCGCCCTGAGTGAAGCGGAACGGACTTCGGGCGAACTGCGGGCGCTGGGCGTGGGAAATCAGCGGCTAATCATCAACGGCATTTTTGAAACGCGCTGCCCGGAGGATGTCACGTCGCAGGCGATGCAGCAGCGCGGCTTGGCAGCGCTGGAAACAGCGAAGGAATTCGTCGGCAGCCTGCCGAGTTTCCTCGTGCCGCTGAAGGCCACCAACATCCTCGGCCTCGGCGGTCTGCGCGTGCTGTTAGACGGCGATGCTGAAGCGGCCTGCGCCCCGATGCGTGCGAGCGACTGGACCCTGCCGGAAGTGGAAAGCCTCGAAACGCTCGTCGCGGACATCGAGCGGAGCGGAAGCGGCGTCATCATGACGATGGGCAAGGGCGGCGTGGGCAAGACGACGGTCGCCGCCGCCATCGCGGTGATGCTGGCGCGTCGCGGTCATGCCGTGCATCTAAGCACGACCGATCCGGCCGCGCATGTCGCGCAGACTTTGGCGGGACAGGTGAATGGACTTACTCTCAGCAAGATTGATCCCACGGCGGAGACGGCAGCATATCAGGCGGAAGTCATGCAGGCCCAGGGCGGGCAGATGAATGCGGCCGGGCGCGCGTTGCTGGAGGAAGATTTGCGCTCGCCCTGCACGGAGGAGATTGCGGTGTTCCGCGCCTTCGCCCGTGAAGTGGGCAATGGAACGGATCGTTTTGTCGTGCTCGATACCGCGCCCACTGGCCACACCCTGCTCCTGCTGGACGCGAGCGAGGATTATAACCGCGAATTGCAGCGGCAGTCCCGCAGCACTCAGCCGGAGGCAGTCATGCATCTGTTGGAGCGACTGCGCGATCCGGCCTTCACCCGCATTCTCCTGGTCACGCTTCCCGAGGCCACGCCCGTGCATGAGGCGGCCGCTTTGCAGGAGGACCTGCGCCGCGCGCACCTCGAGCCTTTTGCGTGGGTCATCAACCAAAGCCTCTTCCACAGCGGGTCGTGTGATCCGTTGCTGCAACGGCGCGAGGAAGCCGAGCATCGTTACCTGCGTGAGGTGGTGGAGAAGTTATCCACACGCACGGCCTGGCTTCCTTGGCAGGCGCAGGAACCGACCGGTCCCGAGGCACTGGCACAACTCGCGTCATCAAGCCTTCATCCCACGCCCGCATCATGAACAAAGAAACGAAAACCATGAACCTCTTCGAGCGCCAGCTCACCCTGTGGGTCGGGCTTTGCATCATCGGTGGCATCCTGCTTGGCAAGGTCGCACCCGGCGTCGCCAAGACCCTCGATGGCATGGCGGTGTATGTCGGCGGTGCGCCTGTCGTGTCCATCCCCATCGCCATCTGCCTCTTCTTCATGATGTATCCCATCATGGTGAAAATCGATTTCGCCAGCGTCGTGCGCGTCGGACGCAGCGGCAAGCCGGTGCTACTTACGCTCTTTGTCAATTGGGCGATCAAACCCTTCACCATGTATGCGATTTCCTTGTTTTTCCTCGGCACGTTGCTGCGCGGTTTCATCGGCGCGGAGTCCTTGGACTGGGTGAAGATCCCGTTCGGCCTCGATCTTCCTCTTGGCGCGGAACACGGCGCTGGCACCGTGGTTTTGCACGACGGCGTGAAAATGCTGCAGATCCCGCTTTGGCGGAGTTATCTCGCTGGCTGCATCCTCCTCGGCGTCGCTCCCTGCACGGCCATGGTGCTGGTCTGGGGGAATCTGGCACGGGGCAATGACGCTCTCACGCTCGTCATGGTCGCGATCAACTCGCTCACGATGCTCGTGCTCTACGGGGTTCTGGGAGGCTTCCTCCTCGGCGTGGGCCGGTTGCCGGTTCCCTGGCAGGCGCTGCTGCTTTCCATCGCCATCTATGTCGCCCTGCCGCTGGTCACGGGATACCTTTCGCGCCGCTGGATCATCGCCGCGAAAGGAGAGCAATGGTTCAAGGAGAAGTTTCTCCGGCGTCTCAATCCCATCCCCATCGCGGCGCTCCTGCTGACCTTGGTGCTTCTCTTCTCTTTCAAAGGCGAAGTCATCGCCGCCAATCCTCTGACGATCCTCTGGATCGCCATCCCGCTCTTCCTCCAGACGATTCTCATTTTCGTGCTGGGTTACGGGTTGGCCAAAGTCCTCAAGCTTTCCTACGAGGACGCCGCGCCTTCGGCGCTGATCGGCGCGTCGAATCACTTCGAGGTCGCCATCGCCACCGCCGTCATGCTCTTCGGCCTGTCCTCCGGCGCCGCCCTGGCCACCGTCGTTGGTGTCCTAATCGAAGTGCCGCTCATGCTCATGCTGGTCGGCTTCTGCAAACGCACCCCCCATTGGTTCGACGGGCACCTCCGCTCTGAGAGACAGACAGAAAAGTATCATGACAATGAAACCCAGCCTGCCAGTGCAGGCGGAAAAAATGAAATGAAACTATGAAAACGAAACCAGCATGTTACGGAACCCTGTTTCCCGACCTCTCCAAGATCGAGTTCAACACTCCCCATAAGGGCAAGGCGTTCACCGTGCTTGTAGAGAGCAGCGGCATGGGAATTACGGATCGCCTTCGTCAGTCAAAGTGAAGGAGTGGGATGCCTGCACGGGCTGCCAAGCGTATGACCGTTATTACGATCTATGCGTTACCAAGATGCTGCTTCATCTGGCCGCGCAAGGATATGGGATAGCGCGCGCCCTCTGAATCAATAATTCACATTACATAAAAGCATCGCCAACAAACGTCTCATCATCGGTGTCGGTGTCTCAGGCGGGGCAGCGGCACATGGGGGCTCTTTGCCAAGGCGTCTCACGAGCGCGGCACTGTCGCCATCGAACATGAGCTTGATCAACAACGTCGCGTGTAAAGGGGGGCGCCCCGTCGTTGAATCCTGAAAACGGTCAGTCCGAGAAGAAAAGAATTCGGTTCATCACCTCAGAGTGGCAACAGTGAGCTCTGTTTCGGTATCTGAGTGGGGAAAGTTTCGAGGAAAGGCCGATGGAACGGATAGGTGAAAAACTGCGAGGACGACAGCCCGATTCTCAGGCGGGCGATGCTAGGCGGGATTTTGGCATCAATGGTGAGTGATGCCGTTTCGCCAAAGGACTCTTCAGACGCCTGTATTCGTGTCCTTTCGTGGTTTCTCTTTTGAATCTCTACCAATATTCTTCCTCCCTTCGATTCCGTTCTGCATTCTTACGGCGAATTTGAACTCACTGTAGAATTTCATGAAAAGATATTGTTCATTCACCGGCCGTCTCGCCGGAACCGTGGCGCTCCTCGGTCTGTTGCCGGGGCTGCTGTCGGCTGAACCCAAGTTTTTTGAACAGTTCAAATTCGGCGGGGGAATCGTGGTCGCGCTGGATTTCGACGACGGGAAGTCCATTGCGGATCTGGCGACAGACAGCCCGTTTCTCATCCACGGGCTGTTGAGTGATGATGCCCGCGTCGAAACGGCGCGGCGCGAGATTCAACAGGCCGGCGTTTACGGCAAGGTTTCGTGCGACGGCTACAACGGGCGGGATCTGCCCTATGTGGACAACCTGGTCAATCTGGTGCTGTGCAGTGAATCCTGCCGGGTGCCTGAGGCGGAGCTGATGCGTGTGCTGGTTCCCGGTGGGCGGCTTGTGAGGAAAGGACCGAACGGCTGGAAGAAGAAGGCGAAACCCATTTCCGGCGGCATGGACGAGTGGAACCAGTTCCTGCGTGGCGCGGACAACAACGGGGTTTCACTGGACGACGTGGGACCGCCGCAGCGATTGCGGTGGCATGACACCCCGGAGTTCGGTCGCTCCAAGGCGCTGTCACCGTCCTTCACCAGCATGGTTTCCGCCAATGGAATCCTGTTCACCATCGAGGATCGGGCCACGACCGAGGACGTCAACGCGCCCGTCGCTTACCACTTGGTGGCGCGCGATGCCTTCAATGGCATCCGGCTGTGGAAGCACCCTTTGAAGCAGTGGAGCGCGTGGCAGACCCAGAGCATCAAAGCGATTCCGACCCAGCAGCAGCGCTGTCTGGCGGCCATCGGAAACTTGGTCTATTGCTGCCCGGAGTTTGGCGGCCCTATCACGGCCTTTGCGGCTTGGAACGGCGCGGAAAGACAGGTGTTCGCGGGCACGGAACAGACGATGGAGTTCGCCATCGAAGGCAACACACTCTATGCGATCAAAGGCGTCCCCTACAAAGTCCCGAGGGGCAGCACCTCCAACGATGAAGTGACGCTGCTTGCCCTCGATCTGCGCAAGGGCTCGATGCTTTGGAGACAGACCATTGCCACCGAATACACCGGTGGAACCTTGGCCGTGAAGGGGCACCGGCTTGTTTATCACAGCCAGTCCGGTTTGACGTGTCTCGACAGCAAAACCGGCAAGACCCTGTGGACGAAGACGATCGAGCATGGACCCAAGCCCAAGATTACCAAGGCCGACAAGAAACCGAACGTCCGCAGCGCCAAACGGAAGAAACCCCTCCTGGACTACTCCGTCTTCAGCGCCAACGAACATCCCACGATCGTGTTGACGGAGGACATGGTCTTTTGCGGCATTCGCGAGTTCCTCAGCGCAAAGAGTCTCGCCGACGGCAAGACGATGTGGACCGCCCTCGGCACGGCCAACTACATGAAGAGTTCCGATCTCTTTGTGGCCAACGGCCTGGTGTGGAACCGGGACATGAAGGGGCGCGATGTCAAGACCGGCAAGGTCGTCCGTACGCTTACGCAGGAGATGAACGGTCCCATGTCGCACGACCGCTGCTACCGCAACCGCATCACGCATCGCTACTACCTGAACAGCGCCTCCGGCGGCAGCGACTTCGTCAAGCTGGATGGCAACGCGGAGACGCCCAACCCCTGGGCGCGCTCGACCTGCGGCCTCGCGGTGATGCCGGCCAACGGCATGATTTACAACGGACCCTACGTCTGCCAATGCGCCATTGGAACC
This sequence comes from uncultured Verrucomicrobiales bacterium, assembly GCA_937893495.1. Taxonomy (GTDB): domain Bacteria; phylum Verrucomicrobiota; class Verrucomicrobiia; order Limisphaerales; family JAYPXF01; genus CALBIE01. Next base: position 15,721 of record CALBIE010000286.1, read on the forward strand.
ATGGCAACCGGAGTGAACGGCTTCTATAACGGCTCCGGCAACACCGACAAACGTTTCTCCGTGAAGGTGGAACCGTGCTTGGTCAAAGGACCCGCGTTCGGAGGAACGGGCGGCCCCGATGCGACGGCGGCGGACTGGCCGACCTATCGTCATTCCAGCATGCGGAGCGGAGTCACAACCACCACCACGCCGACCGCGCTTGGCACGAAATGGAAGGTGGATATCGGTTCGCATCCGACCGCGCCGGTGGTGGTGGGAGACACCGTCTATGTCGCCGACCGCGACGGATATTGCCTCCATGCGCTGGACCGCGAGAACGGCAAGACTCGCTGGACCTTCATCGCCGCCGGCCGCATCGACAGCCCGCCGACGTATCACAAAGGTTTGGTATTGTTCGGCAGCCGCGGCGGTTGGGTCTATTGCCTGCGGGCCTCGGACGGCGGGTTGGCATGGAAGTTCAACGGCCTGCCCGAACGCCGGCTGATCTGCGACACGGGTCGGCTCGAATCCGCCTGGCCCGTGAACGGCAGCATCATGATCTTTCAGGATACGGCCTACTTCGCGGCGGGCCGCAGCACCTTCCTCGACGGCGGCATCGGACTGTTCGGACTGGATCCGCACACTGGCGCGATGAAGCACGGAAGAATCCTGCAAGGCCCGTATCAGGATGAGCACCGTGACTTCCCTGTTCCCATCGGCCAGACCTTTCAGTTGGAGGGTTTCAAGTCTGGCATCTTCTCCAGCGCGGGCAACGAACTGTTCATCCGACACCAAGCCTTCAATCGTGAACTGGAACCCATCCAACTCGCCCAGGTGAAGACCCTGCACCTGATGGCCTCCCCCGGATTTCTGAACGACTCCCCGCAACATCGCACCTACTGGACCGTCGATCGCAATCTCCGCTATGGCGGCCCCACGGCGAAATTCAATTCCGGCCCGGCGGGCGACACCATCGCCTTTGACGGCAAACTGTTTTACGAAATCCGCGGCTACGCGCCCGGCCGCAACCTGCCTGGCCGCGGCCGCGACTTGAACCCGCGCGAACTCTACTCCGTCTTCTCTGGCAGCCACGGATACGACCAGGGCGGAAAGGAAGACCGCAATGCCATTCCAGCCCTCGGCGGCTGGGAAAAACGCTGGAACACGGCAACCCCCTTCGCCGGTCACGCCATTGCCGCCGCTGCCAACACCCTCATGGCCGCCGGTGTCCCCATGCACGCCGACTATTTCCAGGAAGACACCGACGCATCCTACGCTGGTGAAAAAGGCGGCATCGCCTGGCTGCTGGATACGAAGGACGGCAAGAAGCTTCAGGAACTACGCTTTGAAGCCCCACCCGTCTGGGACGGCATCGCAATCGCCCACAACAGCTATTTCATCTCCCTGAAAGATGGGTCGGTGGTTTGTCTGTCCGGTTTGTAGATCGTCCAGCGCTCTCCCTCGGGGCCGGCCGTCACCACAAATCCGGGCTGAAGGCCCGACAGCGCAAAGCACAGGCGTTCAGCTGGAACGTTGCAAATGGAGCGCGGAATTTATTCCGCAGAAACGTGGATTTGCCAGTTGGCTCCCGCAAGTATTGGTGCTTGGTTCTGGAACACAAAACGGTGTTGGGTGCCCACCACATGGGAAAGCGCGTGAGCGTTGGTGGAAGGTGGACGCTTCTGCGGAATGAATTCCGCGCGCCGGCCGCTTCAATTGCATTGTACCGGCGAAGAGGTTGTATCCGGATTCGGCGCAACCCCGATGGGGTAACATTTTTTTGGTTGAACGATTTCCCAAGGTAGCGGCTTTGCCGCAACCTTGGGCTGGAGGGCGAAGCCCCTTTGGGGCAATGGTTGAGGCCGAGCCAACCCAGAGTGTAAGACAAACAAGGACACCCTGCTCAAGTCGCGCTAACCATTCACAC
>CALBIE010000287.1 GCA_937893495.1 uncultured Verrucomicrobiales bacterium
CGCATTGGGGGGAAGTTTTGCGCCGAGAACTTCAGAAAAGGTCGCCAGGAGATCGGCTTGATGCACCAGTCGAGCACAAAGGCTGCCGGGTTTCACAACACTTGGCCACCGTACAATGAATGGCACGCGGTGCCCGCCTTCCCAGACATCGGACTTGTAACCCCGCAAGGCTCCGCTCGGGTAATGACCCTTCTGTTCGAGTTCCTGCACTCCGATATAGGGCGCGCAACCGTTGTCGCTCGTGAAAATGACGAGCGTATCTCCGGCCGCGCCACTTCGATCCAACGCATCCAGCACCCGACCAACAATAGCGTCGGTTTCCATCACGAAATCTGCGTAAAGATTGAGCCCGCTCTTGCCCCGCCATTCCTTGTTCACCGACAGGGGCGTATGCGGCGATGTCAGCGGCAGGTAAATCAGGAACGGATTCGGAGACTTCGACTCGCGCTCAATGAACCGCGCGGCTCGCTCACCCAATGTTGGAAGAATCGGCTCCAGCGCCCAATCCTTGACGGCGGGACCCTGCGTGCTGGCCTGGTTCTTCACCAATAACCGACCTGGAAGGAATTCCGTGGGAATGCCCACCGTACGATCGTTTTCAATAAAACAATACGGTGGCCAGTTGGGAACATCGGTGCCGAAATACTCGTCAAAGCCAACCGCAGTCGGTCCACCACCAATGCGTCGTGAGAACACTTCCTGCCAGGCGGCGCGATGTTCTTTCGTGGCGGTCACCTCCTTCTTCGCACCACGGAAGAGAGCTGCCTTGTCCCGTGAAATGGCCCAGTCCCAACCCAGGTGCCATTTGCCAACGCACGCGGTGCGATACCCGTGTTGTTTCGCCAATCCGGCAATCGTCAACCGCTCCGGGGCGATCAGTGGCCCCTGCCAGAGCCCCACGATTCCCGCCTGCAATCGCGTCCGCCAATGGTAACGCCCGGTGAGGATGGTGTAGCGGGACGGCGAGCAGACGCCCGATGATGAATGTGCATCCGTAAACCGCATGCCCTGGGTAGCCAGGCGATCGATGTTCGGCGTTGGAATCCTGCCGCGCTTCGGATTGTAGCACTGCACGTCTCCATACCCGAGATCGTCAGCGTAGATGATCAGGATGTTTGGCTTGGCAACTCGGGTTGCGCAAAATGATTGCGTCAACAAGGAGATTGCAAGGGCAGTGACGGCGAATCGCGTCATGAATCCGCGTATTGCTCCGGCCACTCTCATTCCAGCGACGGAGCGCCGGCTTGCAGCCGGCTTACGATCCAAGGATGCCGAGAATGGATCGCTTTTACAACGCGTTAAGCCGATTGCAAATCGGCGCTCCGCCAAGACGTCTGTTCTGCTCATTGTTCCAATGTCCTATCCGTAAACCGCAGTGAATACAAATCCACCTCGTTCATCGCAAATCGCAATCGAATCGATTTTCCCGCCAGCTTGCCGACATCGGTGCGGTCCTTCCATTTCACGACACGGGAGATGTCATCGCCATAGATGGCCAGGCAATCGTCGAGGCCGAAACCGGGAATCGATTTGCCGGTTTCGTCCTGAATCTCAACGCGCATTCGACCGGCACCCGAGGTTGAATAATTGACTTCCAGTTGATCGCCCGAAAATTTCAACGGCCTGGTGACAAACTCGCCTTCGTCGTAACCGGCATTGACCGAGATGAATCCATCGAGTCGCATCACGTAATGTCCGCCGCCATACATGAACAGGCTCATATGCGTCGGGCTGGTTTGGACCACATTCAGCGTGAGGTAATTGGCGCGATTGCCCCAACCGCGCGAACCCAGGCCGGGACGAATGAACGCCTCCTTGAAATGGCGATGGTACCGGTCACTGCCCGGCCGAGTTGACATCAACACGATGTCCGTGATGGCACCGGCCCGCGCCTGAAAACGCGTCGGCAATGCCACGTAGATATGCGGCGCGCGGAAATAGGGTTGGGTGACACTCGTGTAAAGATGTTCGCCTTTCTCATTCGCAATCATGTCCACCGGTTCCGTCCAGGTCAGAAAGTCCTTGCTGGTGCTGCGCCGGATTGACCGCACGCTGTTCTTGAAGAAACGGAAATAGGCGACGTACTGCCCTTCGGCCTCGGACCAGAAGGCAACGTTCTGCGAATCGAAGCTCCCCTGATCTTCCGTCAATACCGGCTCCGCCTTCAATCGCCGCCAGCGCAGCCCATCCGCCGAGGCAAAGACCCGCAATCCACCCACGCCGTATTGCTCACGCAGCTTTGCCCGCTCATCCTTCGCTTTCCAACCACCCCAATTCTCCTCCGGATAACGCCCGCCGCCCATTCCCTTGTAACGTTCGCTTGCCGGCACACCGGGCCGCGTGTCGATGAACGGTGTGAAATTGTGCGTCACCAGAAACGTCTCCGGTCCCATGTCGAGAATGACGTTCCCCTTCGGCATCTCCGGCACGTCATGAATGCCCAGGTTCGGTTCAGTCCAGTTGATGCCGCCATCCTTGCTCTCCGCGTACAACGTCACCTCGCCCTCGTGATACCTTCCCCAGCCATTTCGCCAATGGGCGCCCGGCTTTTTATCACCACGGTAGTAAAGGCGCAGCCTGTCGCCGTCATGCAACACCGTCGCGTAATGGCCGAACGGCCGCGGAGGGACGCGCTTCAACTGCTGCGGCTCGTGCATCTTGAGTCGCGTGCCCTTGAGTTCGCCGATGAGCAGGTCATCAACGAACAGTTCACGTCGCGAACCGATGTCGATGGGTTCGGCCGAAGAGACCGTCAGAGGGGTAAGCAGACAGGCGAAAGCAAGCAGTGCGAAAAAGTTCTTCATGGGCTGCGCAAATCCGGGATTCGGTTTGAAGTATCCCGGCGCTGGCCCAGTTGTCGAGTCTGCTTGAGTCACGAAACACAACAGGGGAATGACTGAACCGGCAACAGCGCGCCAGCGTCCTGGAGTGCGTGCGCTGCCGCGCCGCTTTCGGGCGTGAGATGGGGATCGAACGATTCGTGATGCCGGGCGGAAAACACGGCTGCGGATTTTCGCGAAGTTGTGGGCCTCCCAATGGAGAGCACTCGAGTTGTTGGATGCCCCGAGGAAAGCGGCGGAACACCGCCGCACTCCAGGACCTCGCGGAATAGGCGTGCCTCGTTCCATGTTCGGAACAAGTTGGAGCCGTCCGCCAGATCAGTTTGACGACAGCAGACGATTATCACCGGATCACGGCTTGCCGTGTTTGTTCTTCAACCACTGAAGGGCGGAATACTCACCATGCAAGCGCATGCGATCCATGTAGGTGATGACCTCGCGCATACTTATTCTGTAGATTGACCATCTGCCACCCGACGTCCCGCAGTTGCCCTAAATGCGGCAGCGCAACGCCGAACATGCCGGCCACTTTGGACTCGGCTAGCGCCCAACCGAACACCGTCATCACGCTCAACACGTTTACAAACCTCCGCTCTCTTCCGCGCGAAAGCGGTGTCGCCGCTCCGCTCTGCCACCGCACTCCATCACGCTCACGCTACCCGCCAAGACTTTCACATCGTGAGCCCAACAATGCACAGATCCTGATCCGGCCAACGCGAACGCTCCTGACTTTTTCCAGGATCGTCCTGATCGAACCACAGCGTAGCGTGCCAATCATTCACAGCTTGCCCCCGGAAGATCACTCGGCGCAACAAAAGGCGAGAAGTGGTCAGAATCTGGTAAGCCGCCGCCGTCGCGCCCCGTCAGACTCCCTTGGCGATGAAACGAGTAATTCTGGCGGCAATTTGTGCGCGCGGCGGCGTCCCGCACGCCGAGGCGACCACGGCAGATCGTGGCAAGGTGCCGTTTCAGCTATTCAGCGTCTGCAACGGAGATCAGGCCGAAGGTCGGGAAATCGGGCAACTACGGTCAACGGCCATCGCGGGCCTGAAACAATGGTATGCTGATGCCCAGTGAATTGAATCCGGTAACGTTGCGTGATCCTGCCGCCGAATCTACGGTGTCGGCATCCGCGCCTGGAAAATGTCCACGCCATGCGCGAAAGGCCGTTAACGGAGTGGACGAGGTCGAAAAATGGATTCGGCCCCGAGATTTGTGGCGCGAGCCGTTTCGCCTCTTCTTTCCGATAGCAGTCTTGGCGGGTATCGTCGGGGTCGCGGTGTGGCCAGTGATGCTATGGGGATGGACGGAACACTTTCCCAATGTGATTCACAGCCGCCTGATGATCATGGGATTTTTCGGCGGCTTCATCTTCGGCTTTCTCGGCACCTCAATCCCGCGTCTGATGGATAGCCGGCCGATGGTCGTATGGGAAACCGTCCCTTTGCTGGTGCTTCATATCGCGATGATCACGTCCTACTCGATGAACGCCATTGGATGGGGTGATCTCCTGTTTGGCATTAACCTCGTTCTTTTCCTCACCGTCCTGGGCGCTCGAATTCCTGGTCGAAAAGATCTACCCGCACCAGGCTTTTTGATGATCGCACCGGGATTCTGTTGCCTGCTGACGGGACTTGGTATCGCTGAAGCAGGTCGGCGAGAACCTTTGGAACCCCAGTTTGAGCTATTATTCCGCTTGTTGACCTATCATGGATTTGTGCTGCTCTGTCTGCTTGGCGCAGGCGGGTTTCTTCTACCGAGATTTCTTGGCCTGGGTCTTCGACGAAAGTTTGGCGAAAACCGCGAATTGTCCGGTGTGTGGTTACGCTGTGCTTCAATTGCGCTGGGAACCGGTTTTCTCATTGCGGCCACTTATGTGTTGGACGCCTTTGAACATGCGCGCGTGGGATCCACCGTTCGAGCCGTTCTTGTGGTCGGTTACTTATTCTGGGAAATGCCATTGGAACGACTGCGTTTTTCCTGGCAGGGCGTCAACTGGCTGTTGATTACCGGGCTGGTCTGCATCCCTTTGGGCATCCTTGCCAGTGGATGGTTCCCCGCGTTGAGAGTCGGCATGGCTCACATCGAACTGATTGGCGGATTCAGTTTGATCACCCTTGGTGTCGCCACACGAGTCGTCTTTGGCCACAGCGGCAATCGGGATCAATTGGAACGCGTCCATCCGTGGATTACGACAGCTGCGGTTCTCCTATTAATCGGGGCATCATCGCGCGTGGTGGGCGAAATCCTGCCACACTTGATGATCAGCCATTACGTCTATGGGGCGCTTTGTTGGCTGGCAGGGCTTTCTATCTGGGCGGCTTGTGTTCTGCCAAAAGTTCTTAAACCCGATCCGGAAGGTTGATTCGCATCCGTCTGCTCGGGCGTCAACTCAACCCGGAACGAAAACGAGAGACAAAATTTGCCAAGATGCCGGCAAGGATGGCTTGGCGGAGATCCTGAAAATGGACGTTACTGACCAGCAGAGCAGTCAAACACTTCGTCAGCCATGCTAAATCTTACCAGACTCTACGGCGGCCTCGCGCAACCAGCCGATGCCCTTCGTTACGGACACGGACACGGTGCTCCCCGTACCGCGGCTGAGCGCCGTCCGATTGTCGTGTGGAACATCACCCGGCGCTGCAACCTGAAATGCCTGCATTGTTACTCGGACAGTGACGCCCGGTTTTATCCCGGGGAATTGACCTGGGAGCACATGGTCTCGGTGGTGGACGATCTCGCTCGATTCAAAGTCCCGGCCGTGCTGCTGTCAGGCGGCGAGCCGATGATTCATCCGCGCTTCTTCGACCTGGCGCGGTTGGTGCGTGAAAAGGGGCTGCGACTCACTATTTCGACCAACGGCACGATGATTGATCGGAACACCGCCCGGAAGCTGAAGAAAATTGGGGTCACCTATGTCGGCATCTCGCTGGATGGTATCGGAGAAACGCACGATCACTTTCGCGGACGAGCCGGGACATTTGACAAGGTCGTAGAGGCCTTCGCCAACTGCATCGCTGAGCAGCAGAAAGTTGGCCTGCGCCTGACGCTGACTCGCCACACCATTGACGACCTGGATCGGATTCTGGATTTCATCGAAGCCAACGACATCAATCGCGTTTGTTTCTATCATCTCGTTTACAGCGGTCGCGGGGAAAACCTGAAGGACGTGACCCACGATGATTCCCGTCGCGCGCTGGACAAGATCATGGATCGTACGAACGAATGGATCGCCATGGGACAACCGCGGGAAGTGCTGACGGTGGATCAACCGGCTGACGGCGCCTACATGCTGATGCGACTGAAGAATGAGGAGCCGGATCGTCTCGCCGAGGTAAAAGATCTACTCGCGTGGAATGGCGGCGGAGCAAACAGTTCGGGCATCGGTATTGGCAACATCGACACTCAGGGCAATGTTCATCCCGATCAGTTCTGGCAATCACTCAATCTCGGCAACGTGAAGGAAACCCCGTTTTCGGAGATCTGGACGCAACGGGAGAACACCACGCTGAATGGCCTGCGCAATCGACTGCCGTTATTGAACGGACGTTGTAAAGAATGCCAGTTCCTCAAGTTTTGCGGTGGCGGATTTCGCGTTCGAGCTTTGCAGACCCATGGTGATCCGTGGGCCGATGATCCCGGCTGCTACTTGACCGACGAGGAAATCCAGATGGGCGTTTGATGGTCAGGCCCGCCTCATCGAGCACACGGGAAGGAACTGGAAGCGTTGCAGATTTCGTTTGAGCCTTTCAGCGCCTATAGACCGGCGGCAGCAAACGTTTTTTCGTATCGTTTCTTCAGCGCCGCGAGCGTCGATTCAACATCCTCCGCCAATAGATAACCATCCGCCTCAAGTCGTCGCGCCGCCTTGGTCACGCGCTCGAAATAGACGTTGAAGGAACCATATCGTTCCTCCAACGAGGCTCGCGGATCGCCGGAGCTTTGCCGTTCCTTTTTCGTCACCGGAAATGGGAAGTAGGCGCCGCGCAGACTCGCCAGGGAGTTCTCGGCACCAGCCTCCGCGGTTCTCAAGTTCCATGGCGTATAGGTCGCCACGGGTACCTCGACCTCGGGCGATTGCAAACATCCCAGCGCATTGCCATCGGCATCGCAACGCGCAGCCAAAACGCGATAGTTACCCGTTACCCCGGGCGGCTGCCGGTCCATGATTCGGAGAGACTCCCAGCGGGGACCGTAGTCGAAACAGGAAGGCTGTTGAATCACCGCTGGATAGGTGACACCGGGAATATCCGGAAACCCGGTCGCCTTCTTCCGCCAGTCAACCAGCGTTCCATCGGCAATGGTCGGAAACCGACTCGGCGGCGGCTTGGTTCCATCTTTCGCCCACTGATCCAGCGCCAGCAATAGTGCGCGCATAAACGGTCGATACGGCGCGGGCGACGCGGGATATTTTGAGCTGCCGCGTCCCGGGGGATAACTGCTCGGCCCGTGTTGGGCCCCGCCGAAGATGTAGATGCGGACATTGTCGGGAATTTTCGAGTCGCGTTTGCCAAGCGGATCGGTTTGTGCGAGCGAACCGCTTCGGGACCAGTATTCAGATTCCGATTGCGTGTGAAAAACATAGGGAACCGTGTCGGTTGCGGTGGCGCGGTCCAGGATACCCGTTCGCTTTTTCGTAAACGGATCCGTCTCGGGTCCATAAGCGAACGGAAAACGATCGGCGGGATAATCGTGATGATCATGCTGGCAAACATGCCGGGTGGGCTGGGCGAAGCGATGATTGAATGATCCGAGGCCGCCACCGGACACATGCGGGATAACGCCATCGAGCACCTTGCGACCGCGCTCGTCCTCGTTGAATCCGGAGGCCAGAAACTCGCGCAGGTATCGACCGGATTGCGACACACCAAAACTGTGCGCCCTTTTCAGAAACGGTTTGCCTTTGTGCAGCAGTGGATTTCCCTCCCCACCGCCATGTTTGAAGGCGGCTATCAAGTCGCGCAACGCCGCAAAGCAAACGCCGTGCACCAACGGATCACGGGCTTCGTAAATCAGTTCGTACAATAGACCGGGTTTCATGCCAGCCGGATATTCGATTTCAACCCGTGGCAGTTGCGAAGGGTCCGACGTCTCGATATCCGTCACATGTAACTTCCAACTATTACGCGAAAGAAGCTTACGGGGATCGCTGGGATGCTCTCGAACCGTCAACGTGGCCGTGCTGAGCCCGCCGACCACAGGGCGATACGAACCGTGATTCGCCCAGTTGACATCGATTCGTTTGACCAACCTGGTTGGCACAATTTCACACCGAACTTTTCCGGTAATGACTCTTCCACCGCGGTTGGCTACGGGTGCCTGCAATCGCAGGCGATTGTTGCCGGGCAGCAGTTCGCCGTCCCAGCCATTGCCGACGATGGTAAATCCATTACGCAAAAGAAAACCATCACCGGCATCTTTTGCCGTCTTCGGATCGTTGCCTCCGGCGCCATTGAATTGGCTCAGCACCAGTTTATTTCCGCGGTTGTTGACCTCGTGCAAAATCGCGCCGTTGGCCTTCGTGCGATCCCTGGGGACGAGGATAAAAAGGTCAGCGGAGAATTCCACGCGCCTGGCGGGGTTGCGTTCGGCCAGGTCCAGATCAACAATCGCGCGGTTTTGCCGCAGCTCAGGATCAATCGCGAAGTGAACCCGACCGACAATCCGTTCGTAGGAACCCGTATCGCCAAACTTCACCCCGTTCGCGAAGGAATCCACCGAACCCATTTCAAATCTTACGACTTCCGCCGAAACCGGCACCGGCAGGATGGCGCTGACGATGATGGCGGCGCGGGTGAGTTGGAGAAATTGACGGGCCAAGCACATTTTCATAATTCGGGAACCGATTTAATTTGAACCGGAATGATCGACCAGTCTGCCCGACTGCATCCGGATGATACGGTCGGCCGCATCTTCAGCACCGTCGCCATGGGTGACCATGACAACAGTTCCGCCCTGCTCCTGTTGAAATTTTTTCAGATGGCGAACCGTTTCCGCGGCGTTTTCCGGATCGAGATTGCCGGTGGGTTCATCGGCAAGCAAAAGCGACGGACGATTCATCAACGCGCGGGCAATGGCGGTGCGTTGTCGCTCGCCGGCACTGAGTTCGGACGGCTTGTGAGTCATCCGATCCCGCATTCCGAATTGACCGAGCAGTTCCTGAGCGCGGCCACGATCGTCGGCCCTACGGGCTCGGGTGCCACCGGCCAGTAACACGTTGTCCAACACATTGAGATAGGTGACGAGGTGAAACATCTGAAAAACAAAACCAATGTGTTCGGCCCGGAAGCGCGCCCGTTCGCGGGGCGACAATTGATAAAGGCTCTGGTTCTCGACGCTGATCGCGCCGGTGGTTGGCCGCAGCATGCCACCGAGCATCAGGAGCAACGTTGTTTTGCCGCAACCGCTTGGTCCGCGCACCGTGACGAATTCACCTTTCTGAATTTCGGCATTAACACCATCCAGGGCGGTGATGATTCCGTTCCCGGTGGCGTAGGTTTTTGTGGCGTCGGCTATTTTGAGCATGGCGAGTGAATCAATCGGGGCGCAACGTTTCAGCCGGGTCCTGTGCGACGGCCAGCATGGCGGGAATGAAACTGGAGACTGCGGCGAACAGCGGCGCGAGCAGAAACGCCCAGTATAACAGGGAATACATCGGCTTCAGGTTTTTGACCGTCAACTTGAACACATCGGGCCCGTAGTGCAGCGACCATTGTGTGCCGGCAAGAAAACCGAGTCCCGCGCCAATCAATCCAAGCAACACGGCTTTCCCGAGAAACAGCGCCGCAATCTGCGGCGTGCCATAACCGAGGGCGCGCAGGACTCCGATTTCTTCGCGGCGATCCCGGGTGTTCAGCATCGCGAGCGCGCCGATCAGGATGCCACAGGCGATGACGACCAACGGCATGATCAACGCAAAGTAGTCATCCATCATGGTGCGCTGCTTTTCGCGGGCCATCGCAATGGCCTGCATCTTGATCACCTTGGCTTCGGGCAGGACGTTCGCAAGCTGATCGCGCAGCACGGTGAGCGTATCGAGGTCGGGGTTTCGACAATAGCAATCGAGCGCCTGGATTTCGTTAATCTTGCCGGGCATGCCGAGCAATTCCTGCGCGTCTTTGAGATGCATATAAATACGAATGTCATCGTCCGTACCTGCTTCGGCGAGAGTGGAGGCCACAGTAAAGGTCTTCTCCTGAATCTTGATCTGATCCTGTTTTTTGACGCCACGACTCTGCGCGAGCTGATGACCGAGAAAGACCTGTCCGGGCTTGATGTTGTAGGTCATTGACGGTTTCCTGCGATCCGGCGGGGCAACTTCCGCCGCCATTCCGGTCAGCAACGCGGGATGCCCATCCCAATCGATGCGTTGTTTGAGGGTTGCCGAAAGGTGCGAGTAGAAGAGTCCGTTGACTTTCTCAAATCGTTTCACCCATTCCTCCGGCATCATCACCGAGGAGTAGTCATTATCCCAGAACGCACCCATGTCGGTGTCCTTCGCGATGATGCGCAGATTCTGCCCGATGTCGCGCAGGTTGCGGCGGGTCTCCCGTTGCGATGCCTCGCCGGTCGTGAAAAAGGCGACGGAGAATCCGACGGCGGTTACGACCGCCAGCACGCCGAGCAACGTGGACCATTTGCGGTGCGCCATTTCCTTCAGAATCAAACCCGGTATTTCCATAAACCGTTCAATGATTGCCGCTCGATTTCAAAAACACAAACACGCCGATCAATAGAACCAATGTTCCGAATCCACCGACGACCAGCATAAACAAGGCCCCCCGATCGCGCGCGGGTTTTGATTCGGACGCCGCCGCTCCGGACTCGACCGCTTTCGTCGCATTGGATTGAGGCACTCTGCCTGAAACGACTGTAGGCTCCAATGGTTGCGCAACCACGTTCGTCGATTCAAGAGGCTCCTGTTGCGGTGCCGCAACACCCGCTGCGCTTTCCGAATAACCCGCCAACAACGCATCCCCTTTGCCAAATGATTTCGGCCGGCGCCCCTCGCCGCCCTTGGAAAGAATCTGACTCATCTCCATTTTGATGACCGGGCTTTCCGGATCGAACCCGAGGGTTTTTGCCGCCAATGTGCGGGTCGATTCCTCCCACTTGGAGGGAATCATGTGCCCCTGCATCCAACTGCGATCGAGGCCGCATTCGCAGGATAGTCCAATCGTGTTGAGAATGCCGGAAACGGCGGCCGGCGTAATCTTGTCGCCGGACAGGACCTTGCCAATCTGTCGAGCGCGACCATAGAGCACGGCCAGATGAGTTTCACCCATCGCAGCATCATCAATTCCCAACGACCACAAAAGAACCCGTTCGCGAATTTGATCCTGCGGTTTGAGAATAACCAGTCGCGGAGAGTTTTTGATATCCTTCTCCAACGACTTGCTTTGGATGGCTTTTGCGACGATTTCGATGGCCGCTTCGGCCGTGGATTTTGCCTGTTGATTGCGCCGGGCGTCCTTGCCTTCAACCAGCAGCAGCGCACCGTAACTTTCCACCACGTGTTTCAACAACTCGGCGCGGGCGGGCGAGTCGTAAACGGCTTCGAGATTATCCCAGATCTTGTCCTGAAACCCTGAACCTGCCCCAAGTTCAATTGGCAGTGTCCGACCTCGCGCATCCACCAGCACGGCGGCCGGCAATGTCTTGCCCTTTATCAAGCCACGGTGTGCCTTCGCCGGATGTTCCGAGAGATTGGTAACACTGATAACCTCCGCCTTGATGTTGCAGTCGAGATAGACGGCCAAAGACACATCACGCAAGAGCGTTGCATCCGCCTCAGCAGTGTGATTATCGATGTAACAAAACAATTGGTATGGCTGCGAACCCAGGTCCACGAAGCCGACATCGCGAACATTGAAGCGGCAGGCCGACAGGTCAAATCCGGTGGTCCAAACCACCAGCCAAAGGACAGCAAGATAACGCACGTGCCTCATCATCATTTCCAGAACAGAAGCGAGGTTAGTTCAACCACGCGGATTTCCATTCCTTCGGCGGCTTGTCTTCGCGCATGATTTCAATCGTCTGAATCAAGGTCGTCGCGGCGGCATTGTCGGAGGGCACCAGTTCGATCGTTAAATCCTTCGCCACCTTGATGCCCGTGAACTCCCGTTCCACGACCCGATTGAGGGCGCCGGCTTCCGAGAGCGGATTGAAATTCTTGAGCACGGTTTTGCCCAGCAGTTTGACATCGAAACGTATCTCCCGATTGGCATGACTGGGCGGTACCATGAATCCGAGCCGGACGCGGAAGACGCCGGATTCCTTGCCGTCCATCAGCGGAATGGTGCACGACTTCAGCCCTTCGATTGCCGAGGTGTAAAGCCACGGGCGACTCGTTCCGGAAAGTTTCACTCCCTGATAATCGCGTTGGACCACCTTCGTGCCGGCGTTCTCCTTCAACTTGAATTTCACACCGTAATCCTTGAATGAACCCTGGCCCGACGCGGTATCCGGTCGTGGATAACCGAACCAAAGCGTTCCCTTTTCGTCCCGCATGTCACCCGGCGCGCCCAGGTTGAGCGCCAGATGGGCGACCGGCGTCATCGCTCCGGAAGTGATGAAGACCGACCACTCGCCCGGACCTTTTTGTTTCTTGGTTTTCAGCACCACCGTCGTGCGCAGCCCATAGGAGCAGGTGCAACCGGCGCTCGATTCCTGCATGCTGAGCAGTCCGTTGGCCGGGATGAGGCTGGCCCAGCAGCCGGGTCGCGTGCCGCCGAACAGGGTCAGACCTGAGTCGCGCTCGACGTTGACGATGGCGGCGGAATACGAGCGGTAGAAAATGCTGTTGGGTGACGCAGTCACAATGCCGCAGCTATGTCCGGGCCGCAGGAATTCCCACGGCACCGGCTTACCGGTGATGGGATGCGGACGCTGCTTGATGGTGCCGGTCGAGAGATCGCACGCGCGGGGTTCGATGAAAATCGTGTCACGCATGATCAATGGGCGGCGGCGGTAGTTCAGCGCCCGCGACCAGTGAAAATTTCCACCCTCGGTCCCCATCACCGTGATGCGCCGCCATTCCAGTCCGCCCTTGGCGAACTGCGGCTGGTCGTGATTGCTGTAGTGCCCAAAGAACAACAACCGCCCATCGGCAAAGGCGGTCCCAAGTTTTGCCGCGCCACAACCGCTGAGATCCACCGGCTTGCTCCAGATCGTCTTTCCGGTCACGCCATCGAGCGCGACCACGCGGCGATAATCCTTTTTCTTCTCGGACAACTTCTCCTCGTCGTTTTTCTCATAGACGCCGTTCTCGATCAGGCGTCGCCGTTCCGCGGCGGCGGCTTTCCTTTCGTCGTCGGTGACGTCGTTTTGCACCAGAAAAACTTTTCCCTCGCCGAGCGAAATTGAAATATTCGGAATGTCTTTGCCCTGGTGTTCCCACAAAAGACGACCGCTTTTGATGTCATAGGCAAACACGGCGTCGCTGGTCATGACCGTGTCTTCCACCGCTGTGACGGTGTGGTCGGGAGCCCAACCCGGGTAGCGATTGGAATACTTCCAATTGAGACCGTCTCGTTTGAACAGGTTGAGCGCGCGCTCGTCCGGCACCGGGAACTGTTTCTTCAAATAATCGGGAAGCGAACTCTTATCCCGCATCTTGATGGCTCGAATCGCCTCGGGAATCTGTTCCGTCGGTTTCCATTTGCCGTCCGCGACCATGCCATTCCAGACAAAGCCATATTGATTTTTCAACGGCGCGGCGGCGCTGACAAAAAGAATGCCCTCGTGCGCGGCGATGTAGGCCCAGCGCCGCGCCTTGCCGTCCCTCGCGGGCGGCACCGGGAATTCGCGCACTGTCCGGCCCGTTTGCGCGGCGAGTTGATGCACTGTGTCACTGGCGGCCACGAACAGGAAATCGTCAGTCGCGCTCAGATTGCTGCCATCGACATCCACTCGGACGCGAACCGCGCCCGGAATCTTCCGCTCCCAGAGAAAGGTTCCGTTGTAGGCATCGTAGCCCATGACTATTTCCTCGCCCTGAATGAACATCCGGCCGTTGACCGCCAACGGGCTCACGGATCGGGAATGTCGGTCGGGCATGTTGCGCGAGCCGGGTTCCCCATACCAAAGCACGCCGAAGGGACCGTCGGCTTGTTCATCCAGCGACGAACCAGTGTTGGCCGCGTTCCCATATAATCCCGTCCAGCCGCCGGCGCCCGGAAGTTTCGGACGCGCGATCTTCCACAGGCTTCCGTCCGCCACGTGTAAAGCCCGCGGCGTATCGGTTCCCGCAAGGTAGGCGTTGGCATCGAACTCCTTCGCGGACGCGAGAAGCAATACGCCACCGGCCGGCCGCAAGGTGCGCATGACCTCCTGCGGTGGAGCGCTCAGCTTACCTGTCTGCATGACTTCATCCGACACGATCAGGTTCGCAAAATAATCCGGCAGATCGGCGTAGTCCCAGCCGACCACGACCACCCGCCGAGTCATCCCCGCCTGATCGAGTCGATCTCGAACCCTCTCTCGACGCGCCTGATCGTGTTCCACCACGACCACGGTAAGCTCGCTCTGCCGCGCGAGTTGCCAGGCCAATTGCCCTTCGCCCGCGCCCAGCACGAGTGCGAAACCGCGATGAACGCCGTGCTCCAGAATGGCAGCGACCGCTTTGCGATACCGATCGGCATCGGCGTTTTTCGTGAACGAAGAAGCATCGACCACCGGCCTGATGATGGCTGGCGATTCCTGCCGCTTCGCGGCGTAGCAATAAATCTTGCCGGAATCCGAACTTACAAAAAGTCGTTCATCGGCAACGGACATTCCGATGACCAGTCCATCGACGGAATCGCTCCACGCCTGTTTGCCCGTGGCCAGGTCAACGGACACGGTCACGTTCTTTCCGCCCGCATAAATCGCCGTTCCGGCCTTGACGAGACAGTTCAAATCAGGATTCGAGTACGACCACGCCAATCGGGCACCGGTCAACTCCTTCTCCCTTACGGCCAGCGCGGACAATGATTTTGTCGTATCGCTCAGCTTCTTCTGCAGATCGGCCAGTTCCCTGGTCACTGCGGCCAACTCAGCTTTCGCAGCGTCCGTCTTCGGGTTGCCCAGCTTCGCCTTCTTGACCGTCAACTCTTTGAACCTGGCGCGAATCGTACTGATATCTTTTCCCCATTGAGCGCGCTGTTTTGCCATCTTTGGAATCTCGCGTGAAGCGGTTGCATATTCTTTCCGGCGAATCGCGACGATTCCCTGCTGAGTCATGGTATAGGCGGTATCAGGCGTGAGAACCATGTCCGTGCCCGGAAAGTTGGCAAACATGTCGCCGATTTTGCCCCCCTTTTCGGCGTCAAAGGCGACCTTGACGGGTTTGCCCACGTTGTCGGAACCGGCGATCAGTTGGCCTTGATCAATCAACGCCCAACTGCCACCGGCCTTGCCGCCGCCGGAGAGAAATTTGACAAAGCGACCATCCTTGCGGTCGAACGCCGCCGGCATGCCCCGACCGGAAGGCACGTAAAGTATCTCGTCCGAGGCGACGAGATAACCCTGCGGCGCCATCCCGCCATAAGTCTGTCCCCAGGCCAGATCGCCGGCCGTGTCATTCGTCCAGATTTCCTTCCCCGTCTTCGCGTCCACGGCACAGATATGCAGTCCTTCATACGGGAAGACGCCGGCGGAAAAATACGCGATGCCCTGATCCACGAGGACACCCGAACGGAGTGGCCACAGTGAGATCACCCGGCCCTTGCCGATGATCCGTTCGCCGGAAGGTCCGGGGCGATATTTCCAGACCAGTTTCCCGCTGACCGCGTTCAGGCAATACGCGTGACCGTCATCCGAACCAAAGTACAACATCCCATCGGCAACCTGCGGCGCGAACCGCACCGGCCCTTGGGTGAAGAAGGACCACTGCATTTTTCCCGTGCGGGTATCAAGGCAATACACCTTGCCATCCGCGGAGGAACCGAAATAAGCCCGCTGTCCGGCCACGGTGACGTGAAAAGCCCGGTCGGTGTGCATGCGCGGTGATTCCTCACCCGGCATCGGCCAGGCAGGATCGGGCTGGTGGGTCGGATGAAAAACCCATTGCAGGTTCAACTTCGTGCCGGGCGCTTCATCCGTCCGGGCGCTGCGATTTGCGTCGTGGCGGTAGGCCGGCCAATCGAGGGCATTCAAACTATTGAGCGCTAATGGCAGGCCGGCAATCAGCAGCGCGAAGCGAATGAGATGCAGGACCGTGCGAGGTGCCGCACGTCCCACGGAGGAAAGACAAGATGATTTCATGATTTGTTCAGAGATAATGCGAGTGTCCCGTCAACGAACGAAATATCAACCTTGTATTTTCACCCGAACGAACCTGGCAACGCGGTCACGCCTCTATGGTCTCTTGGGAACCTGGTCGGCGGCGGTTTCCGCAGATACCGGGAACTCAAAACTTCGGCGATTCAATATGGAGTGCGGAGGCTCGACTCCGCTTTGGATACGCCGCGTCCCTCCGAGCGGCTCACGGCCATCTGGAGCGGATATCTCCAACCCCGATTCCTTGCTTTCGTGTTCCGACTCGGCGATGGTGCAGATGCTGTTTTTTACATATTCGGCAGAAAACCATGCGCGCCATTCCACCCAGTATGATTGAAGAACTTGGCGCGTGGAACAACGGCAAAGGCATCGATCTTGAGGCTTGGATCTCGTGTTCGGGATCGTTCCGATTGGCAGTAGGTTATGCAGAGTATTTCTGGCCGGAGTTTGAGCTTATCGATGGCTATATCGTCCGAGCTGGAATAACTCGCGAAGGGCTTCGACAATGGGAGAACGAAAACTCCGGGAATCGTCGAGCCCTTGAGGCAGTGATAAATCACTTTCACTTGATCGACATCAACTATCATGACCATGAGAAGCTATCAGAGGATCTCATGCTACGCCTCGGGACGATATTGACACAAATTCATGAGGCGAAGCTCAAGTGGCAGTTCCCTGATAGGCCATGTACCGTCTCGTTCCACATTCCGGAGAATCGCCAGCAATATGACGGCTACGAGATTACCTTCTGGCAGAAAGCCCATGAACCACCAAAACCAAACGAAAAGGACGGGGGCTGACATGGGACGCTGGTTGGGTAATCATGAAGCTCCCTCCCGACATGCTCTCAACGGTGAACATCGATCCCATATCAACGAAAGAAGGATGGCGGATTGACGATTATCGATCAGCTGAGTGTCGTGATGACTGTTTTTACAAAAACCCGGAACTTGCGAACATCGACGAGTAAGTGCATCGTTTGACCATGTCCACGCAGACTATTTCAAAGTTGATGCGACTTCCCGTTCGTCAGCGACTCGCGATTGCGGAGCGTCTCTGGCTTTCGGTCGCGGATGAAGAAAAGATGCCGGTCCCGGAAGAGCACAAGCGTATCTTGCGCAAGCGATTGGTGGACTATCGCGCCGGACGGTCCAAGGTCGTGTCGCACGAGGAGATGATGCGGCGTCTAAAGTCGTCGTGAACAGCAAGCCGGTCTTTGCGCTCAGTGAGGTTGAGTCTGACCTGGAGGGTTCTCAACCGAGCGGGAACCGGCCGATTCGTTCAGAAACAAATCTAACGCCATCGGCGACCGACTCCCGTCGCTGACCTGATCGCTCGGCAACAACGACGCATAGGTTTTCATGAAAATTGCGTACGAATCGGTTGAGCGGATTGCGGGAGTCTCTCCGCGCAGCAAGGAATGGATCGAGTACAAAGGAACGCTTCAGGTATTCGCTGCCGGAG
>CALBIE010000288.1 GCA_937893495.1 uncultured Verrucomicrobiales bacterium
TTTAATTCGGGCGCACTCGAAAGCGCGCTCAAGTCCCTGGCCACTCAGATGGGAATCAAACCCGGTCTTTTGATTCATCCTGCCCGACTGGCCTGCACCGGGAGCACGGTCGGCCCCAGCCTCTATCACCTGATGGAAGTCCTTGGAAAAGACCGCGTGCTGGCGCGCCTCGATCAGGCGCTGGCCCGAATGTAACTGGCCCGCGCACCAGCTGAAGGGTGGGAATGTGAGCGGACGAGGCCCCTCGCCTACGTCCACGGATCTTCGCTCCCCTTCGGGCGGACGTGGTCGGTTCATGGCCCGTGAGCAGATCCAAGCGAAACAGGAAATTTCACATGACTCGAGAATCCCCCTCACCCCATCCCTCTCCATGAACCTGGTTAAACCGGAACGATGCAGATGGAGCGCGGAATTCATTCCGCAGAAACGTGGCTTTTCAAATTGGCTTCCGCGGATTTGAACGGGTGGTTCTGAAACACGAAATGGTGTTGGTTTCTGATGAGATTGGAAAGCGTGTGAACGTCGGTGGTAAGTGGACGCCCCTGCGGAATGAATTCCGCGCTCCCGCCGCTCCAATTGCATAGTTCCGGCTTAATCAAACTTCAGTAGCATCTGCCCTTCCGCCGGCATGGAACGAATGGCTTTGGCAAGCTTCGCGTGCGCATTGGTCGCGTCACCGGGCAAATCATCACCGAGCGGTTTCTTTTCCAACACGTCATTGGCCACGTCATAAAACCGCCCGTCCCCGTAGAGCTTCCATTGTTGGTCACGCACGAAACGCGCGGGCTTCGTCCTTTCCGGCCGTGGATTGTAGTAGCAGAACATCCACTCGCGCGGACTGCCTTTCTCTCCGCGCAACTGCGGCGCAAAACTGACGCCGTCCAATCCCTTCACAGCCGGAGCACCGGCAACTTCGCGCAAAGTCGGAACGAAATCAGAAAAGTCCACGAGGTCGCTGCTCACCTTTCCCGCCGGCACCGTCCCCGGCTGATACGCCACCAACGCCACACGCGTGCCCGCGTCCGTGGTCATCCCTTTGCCGCCCTGAATGACGCGATCGCCAAGTCGCGACTTGATGGCCTTGTTGGTCCCGTTGTCGCCGGTGAAAAGAATGAGCGTCTTCTTCGCGATGCCGAGTTCCTCGGTCTTTCGAACAATGCGCCCGACGATTGCGTCCATGTGCACGACCATATCTTCGAAGTTCTTCTGCTTGTCCTTGCTCTTGCGCGACTCGCTGCCGGGCGTAGGTAGAAACGGGTTATGTACGAGGATCATCGGGTAATAGACGAAGAAGGGTTTCTCGCGATTGGTCGTCATGAATTCCGTAATGTGTTTCGCTGCAAGATCCGGCCCGTAGTCATCCACGCTGAACTGGCGATTATCTCCGTTGATGTACAGCAACGGTTGCCAGAAGCGATCGCCCAGCTTGTCCACTTGCCAGACGCAGATGTCGTCGAAGCCCGTCTTCTCCGGCCAACTGCCTTTGCCGCGAAACTGCTTCGAGTAATGCTCAGCCCCGAGCAACTGCCACTTACCCGCCACCATCGTCCGGTATCCGGCCTCTTTCAGGTAGTGACCAATCGTGCGTTGGTCTTTCCGAAGAATGGAAAAACCGGCGTAGTTGCGGACATTCGAAAGCCCGGTCATCAGCTTCACCCGACTCGGGGTGCACAACGGCTGGGAGTAACAATGCTCAAAGCGGATGCCATTCGCCGCCATCCGGTCGATGTTCGGCGTCTGGTACTGCTTGCTTCCGTACGCGCCGAAACATTCGTAACCGACGTCGTCGGCCATGATGAGAATGATATTGGGCTGTTCGGCCGAAGCCATCGTTGCGACAACGAGCGTCGCGAGAAACGTTCTGAGCATGGAGCAAACTTGGCAGAAGAGGATTGCGGCGGCAAGTCCTGTGGCGCGGACGTCCCGCCTGCTTGGCGTGTGATCTAAAATGGGTGATCGTGGGAATCTCAGAACTTCGTCGGAGTTCACGCTTCAGCGTGCCCCGACAACCTGAAGGTTGAACTGCAGCGGCCGCAGACGCTCGGCAAGATTCACCCACTTCAAATCATGCCAGAAACATGGGCACTCCAAACTGCCCACTTGCCAGTCATTTTCAAGCCGTTTAGATTCAGGCAGTAGCGGAAACAGCCAGACTCTTTTGCCCGCGCCAAGCCAGAGTGAGTTTGGTTTAGGAATACGTCAGAACACTTTACACCATGTCTCCGAGCATCATCCAACAGAGCTTCGCCAAGCTTTACGGCATACCATCTTGGCATGTGCGTCAGGGCTACGGCTCTTTTCTGACATTCGAGTTTGGCACACCTCGGCAGGAAATTGAGCCAGTCATCAATCGCGATCCCAACCGCGAAGGTTCGCGCCCAACCCGGATGGTCGTCATTCGTGGGGATTGGCATCTCTGGATTTACTGCTGCGGGTGGCGCATCACACAGGATGGGAGTGTCCTCGCAACGTTCGAGTCATCCAGAGAGTCCATTGCTGCCGCATGCGGAGCACTTGACGGACAGGCACTGTCCGAGTTCACGTTTGAGCCGGAGCGCGGTGAGAGTATCTTCAGATTTGATCTGGGCGGCAAGCTTACCACGGCACCTTACGACGACGATTTGCTTGAGCAGTGGATGCTGTATTGCCCGGACAGCAACATACTCACTTATCGTTCTGACGGCGCCTTCAGTCACGGCAGAGGAGACACGAAACACGGAGATGAAGAGTTCAGTAAGATTGACGCGACCTCCTGAGAAACCAGAAGCGCGAGTCAGGGTTTGGGGATGACTTCGCAGTTCAGGCTGGCGGGCATGGCATGGAGTGCTCCGGCTCGACGGAGCTTTGGATACCGGCGATGGAAAGACAACCTTGAGGTCCAAGGAAACCGTTAAGGGTTTCCGCAAAGCATCCAAAGCGGTGTCCAGCCACCGCACTCCAAGGTGCCGGCAGCATATCATCCGCACGTCACGCCTTCCGGCACACGAACACGCCTTCTTCATCACCGTGCGCAATCTTTTCCTCCAGCACCTCAATCGCTTCGCCCTCCAGCCATTCGCGAACCGTTTTCGGCGTGTGCCGATAGGAAAAAAACAGTCGAAGCCGTTCGCCGGGATTGAAGGAAAATTTTTCATCCTCCACCTCGATAACCCGTTCGTTCTCAAACTCAAACCAGGCGACAACGCGGAACAGTCCATGCCCCGACTCGTCTTCTTCCACCTTGAACTCAAGTCGTCCGTCGGATGCCTCGACGCCGATATCCGTCAAGAATGTTGTCAGCCATTCGCGGGTTTTCGGATTGTCGTATTGCGGCAAAATCTTCTCCACTCCGGCGCGATAGTCCTCACCGGACGCGAGATTGGCGCTGAACACCAGCATGTCCTTCGGACGCAACAGCGAAGAAAGTCGTTTGAGAATGGCATCCGGTTCGAAGTTGGGAATCATTCCGAGAAAATTGACAACACGAGTCGAGTTGCCGGTCGTTTGGGTGATGAAGATTCGCTGCAAATCCTCTGCGGTCATCAGGTCAGCCACCAGGTCATGCACGTGGCGGACGTCCAGCAGTTTCATCGCCTTCTGCCGCGCGGTCAGCACAAGCGGCAGGCTTGAATCACAGGCGGAATAGACCAGCATCTTTCCCAATTTGCGAATCCGCTCCAACAACATCAAATCCTTGGAACCTCCTCCGCAACCCAATCCAATCACGTGCGCTGCCGGTGTCTGAATGTGCTTCGCCGTCGCCGCAAAGGCATCCTCGTAGATCGCCCGACAGGTTGGATCGTTTCGCGATGGCGAATACTTCTGGTGAATCGCCAGCCAACGGCGCGCCTGACGCCGACTCTCGTAATGAAACTTGTGATTCACCCGCCGCGTCCGCAACGATTCGAGCAGTTCCGCGTGCAGGGTTTCGGGAAATTGACTCGAATGAAAATTGATCGGAACGATCATGAGCGAGAGTGAAGCTGGGAGGATTGCATGGGCAAGTCGGAATGAACAGCGATGGAAATTCCAAGTTTCAAATCTCAAACTCCAAAGAATCTCCAAATCCCAAGGTGCCCGATCCGAGATCGGCAGACGCGTCGGTCGATGACTTCATGCCGACCGACATTCCTGACTGCCGCCAACGCAACTGGCCGGCGTTCTCCATTGGAATTTGACGCTTGGAATTTATTTGGAACCTGGGTTTTGGATTTTGGAATTTC
>CALBIE010000289.1 GCA_937893495.1 uncultured Verrucomicrobiales bacterium
GAACGACCTCGTTGGGCACGCAAAAACGGCGGCAACGGCAATGGCGAAAGCCAGGGTTAGCACAACATAGCAACTCGTAGCAGCCGACGTCAGGAGGCTCATTAATCTTCGGGAAAACAGGTCAGGTCAGCGCCTCCTCACGTCGGCTGCTACAGCTACAATTTTGAGTATCTGCTAGAGCTTGTCGGAGACCGGCGCGTAATCGAGTTTGCCTTCTTTGCTGATGGCGAAGCTGATCATCACGCCGTCCAATTTACAATTGAATCTACTTCAGACAGCGCGATTCTTGAATCCAATGCCAATAAGTTAAGAGCCCGATTCGGAATGCTTCACATAAAAAGCGGCAGCCTCTGCACGGCGCGAAAGCTTGAGCTTCTCCATCAGATTTCGGAGATAGTTTTTGACCGTTTTATCGCTCAAATCCATGGCCAATGCGATTTCCTTGTTGGTCTTGCCCTGGGAAACAAGCTCGATAACCCGCAACTCCTGCCGACTGAGCGAATCCAATCGGGATTGAGGAGGAATTTCTGAAAGAGATTTTATCTGCCCGAGAAACCGACCGGTAACTGCGGGGTCCAGGATTGATTTCCCGTCAGCAACCGTCCTGATGGAACGCGCCAGCGTCGGGGAATCGATTTCCTTCAGTAAATACCCATCGACGCCCGCCTTCACCGCCTGAAGCACGATCTCATCGTCGGAAAAAGCCGTGAGAATAATAAACCGGGTGTTCAATCCTGCGTCCTTGATTTCCCGACAGATTTCAAACCCATTCCCATCCGGCAGTCGAATGTCAAGAAGCACCACGTCCGGTTGTTTCAGATAGATTTCCGCCACCGCTTCCGCGACGGAGCCGGCCTCCCCGGCGATCTCGATTTCGTTCTGGTCAGCCAACAACGCGCGAATGCCTGCCCGAACGACTTCATGGTCGTCCACGAGAAGAATTCGAGTCGTGGCAGTCAACGCAGTCATACTGAAGGTTGGACGAAGCGTAACGAACGAAGAGATTAATTCCAATCGGTAAGGTTCGTAATTCCGGAAGCCGGGGCTTTGCCCAAAAACCTCGGTACGAATAACGGCTATGGCAGCACGCGCCCGCGCACGAATTCCAACGGCGGCGAATTCGTGTCAGCGCTTTCCAGTATCAGCAACGTGCCGGATTCGTCCAGTAACTCAAACGTAACGCCATCTTCCCATGTCACGAGATTCGTGCTCCGTTCGAGCAGGAAGCGTTGATCCGTTCGGCCAGATACCAGCATCAGATTCTGCCCTTCGGTCCGAGAGAATTGAACAAAAGAAACGGGATCCAGTAACGGTTGAATCGGCGTTCGCAACAAGGCGCCTTCCACGCCGGCCACGACGAGTTGATTCGTGGTGGCGGCGATTCCATACAATGACTTCCGCGTCGGTGGCGGAACCGATTCCCAGTTGGAAAGATTTGTGCTGAGCAGCATCGTTCCACCCGTTCCGACGGCGTAGTAAACCCCACTCGCCGCGGTGACACTATTAAGCCATTCGGTGGTGCCCGACGTACGGACGGTCCAGTTCGTTCCATCCAGACTCGTAACCACAGTCCCATTTTCGCCCACGGCCACAAATTGCCCGTTAAAATGATCGACGCGAAATATCCAATTGGTCGTGCCGCTAATCTGCGATGACCAATTGGTTCCGTCTGCACTGGTCAGGATGACCCCGGCATCACCAGTGACCACAAACAATCCGCCCCCTGTCGCGGCACCCGAGAGAAACGTCGTCACCGGCGTCGATTGTTGTGTCCAATTCGTTCCATCCGGACTGGTCAGCACGCTGCCACCGCCACCCGATGCAACCCAAAGCCCATTGCCGCGAACGGCCCCAATGAGATCGTTGGTGATCGGCCGATTGCCGGCAAACCAGGAGATTCCCAACGTACTGGAAGCGTTGGTCGTGATCAGATTGGTCCCATTCAAAAGATTGGTCGCGATGACGTTGGTGACGACATTGGGACTGAACAACAGCGTGCCCTGACTGCCAACTGCCAACAGACCATTCGTATCACCGCCAATACCGAGGAAGACCGTATTCGTCACTGAATCGGGAACCAATTCTGTCTGCCAGCGCACTCCGTTTTCACTCGTCATGATCAACGCACGATCTCCCACCGCGACATAGAAGTCACTGACCCGAAGTAGATCCCACAACCAGAGGCGAACGGGTTCGGTGCGGGAAATCCACAGCATCGGACTGGAATTGGTGGAGAAGCCTTCGAGCATCAGGCCAGATCGGCCCGCGACGAAATACAGACTGCCCTGCCACAACGCACTGAAATAAGTCCAGGCGGGCGCCGGAAACTGGGTTACCGCCCCAACCTGATTCGTCCATGCCCCACCATCCAACTGGAGTTGCACTTCATTCCGCCCGATCACCAGCAGCGAATTGTTGGTGCCGGCAACCGAATAAAAATGATTCGTTGAAGTGAGGCCACCGACCGGCGACCAGGTTTTTGCCGAAGAATTTGCCGACAGAACAATTCCGTTATTCCCCACCGCGTAAAACTGATTATTGATGAATGACACACGATTGAGATTCTCGGTCGTTCCACTCGACTCGATGGACCAGTTCCCGTTGTTGGCGCGCGCGGCAATCAAGCCGCTCTCGCCCACGGCGACAAACGAGGAACCTCCGTGCGCAACACCGCGCAGCCAGTTGGTGAAGCCCGTGTTCTCCGCGGTCCAGTTCGTGCCATCTGGCGACGTGTAGGCCACGCCATTGTCGCCGACGGCCAATAGCCGGTCCGATGACGCGGCGACACTCTCAAGCCAATTGGCGGTACCAAGGCTGATCAAGTTGAATTCCTCCAGCGAGTCAGCCCAGAGGATCGTTCCCTTTTCTCCGCACACGACGATTCGGTCCCTGAGAAAGGTAACACCGCGCAACGCGTTCGTAGTGTTACTTGTGCGCGGAATCCACAATTCAAGGTCATCGCTGGTAAATATCTGCCCGCGCTCACCCACCTGCACCGTCACGCCGCTTTGATAAGCCATGGAATAGACATCCGCTCCATGGGGACGGGGATTGGACCAGCGCCAGCGCAACGGGTGGTTGTCACCGAGTGCCGCGAGGACGGTCATAGCCAGAATAAACGCACCCAAAAAACGGCTGCAAATCCGGGTTTGTACGCGTGGTCTCATACTAGATCGAAACCTCCACGTCTTCGGGCTCATCGATCAATTCAGTCTCGGGCGAAGCGGCTGATGCCGGCAGCACCAGGGCAAACGTGCAACCGTCGTCACCGGTTTTCGTCAATTCAAGTGACCCCTCAAGGTGGGTCGCCAGTTGCTTGCAGAGTGCCAGACCAATGCCGCTACCGCCTTCCTTCGTCGAGGCACACGGTTTGAATATCCAGAGCATCAGATGCTGGGGGAACCCCTTGCCCGAGTCACTGACTTCGAACCGAATTCGGGAATCAGTTCTGGTTGCGAGGAGGCGAACCAAACCCTTCTCCGACGACGCCTGCACGGCATTCTGCACGAGGTGCCCCAGGATGATTCCCACCAGATTGGCGACCCGACTGGAAACCGTCCCCGGAGAATCGATCTTCAACTCAAGACTGACGCCTGACCGACCGGGCAAAGACTTCACCTGTTCTTCAACCGTTCGAAAGATGTCACCAAAAGACACTTCGTAATGCGTGTTGGTTCCCTCGTCATTTTTTACCGCCGCCAACAATCGTGACATCAGGCCCTGCATGCGCTGACAGGAGGCGCGCGCAGTTTCGGCTGTCGATTCCTCCTTCATCGCCTTGCTTGAGAGCAGACTCTGAATGCCAAACAGGTGGCTCCTCAATTCATGCAGCAAATGAGCGGTGAGCGAACCAATGGCTGACGTCTTGGAAATCAGTGCGAGTTCGCGGTTGGCCTCCAGCAGACTCCGCGTTCGCCGGGTCAATTGCCGATTTGCGCGCTGCAAACGACCGAGAACCCAGAAAAGCGATCCAGCGATCAGAACTCCGCCCAATACGAACACCGCCAGCGATTGTGCGAGCAATTTGCGATCAAGCGCCCGCAACTCCCGGGCAACGGACGTGCCATCAATAAAATACTGTGCGCAACCGAGCAGGTGGCCTGACGACTTTTGATGAAGCGGTACCACCACTTCGATGACCGGCAGCGTTCGAACGACCGGCGCTGGATCATCCGGATCGGTCAGTATCAAATCCGCCGGGTTCATTGCCGGATGGTAGGCGGCAAAGTTTTCCCGACGCCGAACGAGACCGAGTTTTTCTGAGCCGAGGCCCTCCTCCCGCGCGCCGGCCGGGACCGCGGCGACATACGAACCATTCGCCGTGAACAGGCGCGCAACCAACACGCCTTTGAATCGCGATGCCTTGAGAAGGACCCCCATTTGAGCGCCGGGGTCTTCCAGCATTTCCTCCGAAAAATCTTCGGCAACTTCGTCCTGCAACATCACGGTGAGGGAGTGCAGGATTTCCGCTTCTCCTTCAATAATGTCCAAATCAATTTGCCGGCCCAACTGAAACGAAATGGTTGCCAGCCCCACGGCATAGATCAACAGGGTCAAACCAATGACCGTTCTCGTCAGAGCCCGACTCTGCGATATGTTTCTCCTGGAGTTCAACCGGCTGTGGGTGATTTCCTCGCCATCAATTGCCCGCGGCAATCACGATGGACTGTTATCCGTATGTCGTCGTTTTGTTCTTCATTCCGGTTCATCGCCCGCGATCCTCGCCGACACTCTTGTCAATGAGTCGGCCCAACGAGGGATCGAGTTCCTTCTTGAGGCTCTTGGCGCGTTCGCGGACCTCTTCGCGGAATTGGCGTTGCTGTTCCTTCAATCGGTCGAGTAATTCCTTGAGTTGTTCGCGAATGGCTTTGCGCTCCTCGGTCGTGGCCGTCTTGTATTGTTGCGCGAGCGCCTTCTGCTGCTGCAAATAGGCTTCCCGTGAATCCTGAAAAACCTGAACGAGATTCTTGACGCCGGTCGATTGCGTCGCGTTCCCCGGCCGGTCCGGTTTTGTCGGTTTCCCCTTGGCACTCTCTTCGGCGGCTGGCCCGCCAGCGCGTGG
Source organism: uncultured Verrucomicrobiales bacterium (assembly GCA_937893495.1). Classification (GTDB taxonomy): domain Bacteria; phylum Verrucomicrobiota; class Verrucomicrobiia; order Limisphaerales; family JAYPXF01; genus CALBIE01. The sequence continues at coordinate 5,063 of CALBIE010000289.1, forward strand.
AATGACCACCGGTCTTTCGGCAATCGAAGGTTTACCCTTTGCCTTGCCTTTAGTTCCCCCACCATTGCCGCCCCCGCCTGCCGCAGCTCCGGCATGACTCGTCATCATCAACGCCGCGGCGAACGACAATGCGCCTCGCGCAAAGCCGGCGGCGATCGGCCGAAAGGCAAATCGCGACTCACTCACACGGGCTATTGGAGCAAATGTTTTCAACGTCTTAGTTTGAACAATTACAGGAAAAACATTACGTGCGGGACGCCAAATCACAAGCGAAAGCACGAGTTTCCCGCCCCGATTGTGAGCTGGGGGAATGCCCCTGGCCGGCGGAATCGCAAGATTAACCACTGGAAAAACACCGCCATCCCGGTACACCATCTCAGCCGCGCTGGACGCCGTTCCGTATCGTCGTTGTCTCGCGGGATGCCAATGCCAAGAACTAGAATTCGACCTGTCTTGAAAGTGCTTTTGTGGGCGATAATCGGATTTTTCCCGGGCGACGACGCAACGGCGGCGGACACGGATAAAACGCCTGCCGATGAATCCGCTCTAATGAGTCCCGCTGAGGCAAAGGAGCTGGAGCAATTGCTGAACTTCCGAATTCCGATCTGGGAAACCATTCTGACCATCCAGTCCGGCGCCGGATTCCGGGACAACGTCGCGCTGAGCACGGTGCAGTCGTCCTCCAGCGCACTCATCAACAATCTGCTGGATATTTCCATCTTCCGACTGCCCACCAACGGGTGGCAATTCTTTGTACTGGGATCGTTCGAAGACACTCGCTTTCTCGATCGGAATCCGGTGGACAAGGAGCAAATCGGACTGTTGGCCGCAGTGTTGAAGAAAGAAATCCCGAACGGATGGGAATGGGAATCCGCGGCGCAATATTTCTACCAGAACCAGGTCATTGACCTGTCCACCAGCGTGCAACTCCCCGGGACGTTGAAAGTGGAGGGACATACCCTGGTCGGACGGACGGCCCTGACCCGGCACTTTGACAAGCCCTATTCACTGCGAGCGGAACTGGAATTGGATCGTCAAAATTTCGCGGCACCCATCGACGATTATTGGGAAGCGATCCCACGACTCCGGCTGACGCGCCACTACGGCCGGCGCAATGAAGCAAACCTTTCGTATCAGGCATCGCATCGCCCTTATGACCATCGTGCCGAGACGGGTTCTACCGGAATGGATGTGGTCGGCACCCGGTTGGAATTCCTGCTGCATCGAACCGAACTGGGCTGGCGACATTACTGGGACACGCGGCAACGCTGGCGCACTGACCTGCGGATCAGTCGCGACTGGAATCAGGACAACGGCGGTGGCTTTTTCAACTACCGGCGCTGGCGTTTGAGCGAGCAACTCGCTTGGCGCCGTGATCGATGGGAAACCAGCGCGGAGTTTGTCTGGTTCAATTACGACTATCCCTTGCAGCCTTCCGGCCGACCCGATGGTTCTCCGCGCCGTCGGAATGACTACGTTGCCTCTTTGCGCGTGGATCGATCCCTCACCGAAAAACTGAAGCTTTACGTCAAATGGGATTTCGAAATCAGTGATTCGAATCAGCCGGGAGGAGATTACTCGGCCACCGGAGGACATGCCGGCCTGGTGTTCGAATATTGATCGGTGTTTCCAGTAAAAAGACGCGGGCCTAAATCTCGTCCCAACCCGTCACCACCAAGGAAGCCTGCGGGCCGGAATTTCCCAACCGCTCATCATAGTGGAAGTTGAAATGGCCGTTCAAGCGAATGGTGTTTGCAATCACGCCCCCCACCACGTCGTAGGTGGTATTACCACCGCCACCCGCACTGAAAGCCGAGTCGGGCGCATAAATGGTCCCGGTAAATTCTGCGTTGCCACCAAAACTGACTTGAGTGCAAGTGGGCAAAGCCCAAACTCCAAAACGAGTGGCGTCAGCGGTGGAGTTAACCACCCCGTTACCGCCAAGACTCGCGTCACCACCGAGATACATATTCAACGTCCCGGTGTTGGCGATGGTAATCTGGCTTTGTCCCGACATGCTGATTGTCCCCAGAACGTAGAGTCGGGCATTACCC
>CALBIE010000290.1 GCA_937893495.1 uncultured Verrucomicrobiales bacterium
CGCTCACTTTTTCATCACCAAAGGACGTTTCTCTTTCCACGGAATGTTCCGATCAAAGATGGTGCCGAATTTTTCGTAGTTGTTGTAGGGCACGGCGTTCTTTTTCCAATCTGCCACGAGCGTGTCGTATCGACCGCGCATCTCTAGAAATTGCGTTCGATAATCCGAGTGGCCGACCTTGTTTTCAAGTTCCAAACGATCTTTGCCAGTGTGATACAACTCCTCGGTTTCTTCGAATTCGCCCTCGGCGAACGGCCAGAAGATGTATTTCCAGTCCTTGGTCACTACGCCAAGGCTGTGCACCTGTTTCGGTCCCCAAACATTAATGAGCGGCAACGACTTGTGAACCTCAGCCACTGGATTGCGATACAGCGGGACGAGACTGCGACCGTTCAGACCTTTGGGCGCCGGGACACCGGCCAGATCGAGAATGGTCGGAGCCATATCGACATTGCCGGTCAGCGACGCGCAGCGCAGCTTCTTCCCACTGTTCTGATTGCGCGGGTCATAAATCAACAAAGGCACCCGTGACGCCTCTTCGTACGGCAACACCTTCGAACCGTAACCATGCGAACCGCACAGGAAACCATTGTCCGACGTGTAGATAATGACCGTGTTTCCTTCGACGCCGTTTTTCTTGAGAGCGTCACGAATCATTCCCAATGCGACATCGATGCCGTATATCTGCTGATGGTAGGTCGCCATGACCTTGTCGTAATTGTCCGCGTAGCCCCAACTGTGAAATCGGTCATACTGCCTGCCTTCGCGGCTTTGCTTCGAAAAGTGTTCGCCATGTTCGCGACCGTAGTTCTTCGGTTTGGTAAATTTCTTTCCCGCGTAAACGTGGTCAAATGCAGGGTCTGGTGTCGCGGGCATGTGGGGTGCCTTGAAGCTGATGGAAAGGCAGAAGTGCCGACCATCCTTCGCGGCATCACGAATGAAGTCCGCGCCAAAGGCCCCATACGCTCGAGTCGAATGCGGATACTTCTCCGCGTAATGGGCGATGGAGGGATTCTGCTTCGTGGCGTATTTCGTCTGACCCGGTCCGCCGCCCCAGCGATCGAATTCCTTCTCCGGCAACCGGCCCCGCTTCTTCCCTTCGTCCGCGATCTCGAATCCGAACTTGCCGGCAAACGCCGTCTGGTATCCCGCCTTACGTAGCAAAACGGGGTAGGTCAGGTGCCACGTTTCCTCGCGCATGTTGCCGTGTTCAAAGTTGCAGCCGTTCCGATATTCGAACAGGCCGGTCATAATGTTGGCGCGGCTCGCCATGCAGATGGCGGTCGTGTCGTAATGACAGTCAAAAGCCATGCCGTCACGCGCCAGCCGATCCATGTTCGGTGTCTTTACGTCGGGATTGCCGTAGCAGCCCATCGAGTAGAGAGCCTGATCGTCGGCCAGCAGAAAAACAATGTTGGGCCGCTTGTTCCTCTGAGCGGCATCTGCCGAGAGCGCCAGGATTGCGACAACCGCAATGAAAGTGATTCCCGTGAGTCGTTTCATGTAATGGCAGATTCTTATCGGCTCCGATGTCGGGCAAGTCAAATAACTCGCCATGATGGCACCGCCCCAACGTAGCGCAGACCTATATGAATGTAGCAGCCGACGTGAGGCGAATTCGAGCACGAGAATCGTGCGGCATGAAACCCACGAACTCGTGTCCTCCGGTGGCGGAGCTTCGCGGTGTGGGGCAGGTCTCCGACCTGCCGGTCCCGGCCTCTCTGAGGGCGCGGCTACCGGAAACGCAATTGAGCCTGGACGTGTCCGGGGAACCAGAGGTTCCCGGAACCGGCGGGTCGGAGACCCACCCCACATTTGCCGACCCGTTCGTTGGCAGGCTCGGATCCCATTAGTTTTTCCGAACGAGTTTGAGCCTCGTTATCTCGGCTGCTACCAACGATTGAGTTTTTGAACAGGCTGTTAGCTCAGGCAGCCTGCCCACCTGTGGCGTCCGCTCCAACTGAACGATCGCGGACAGTTCGAACGTCCCGGTTGACATGCCATGCCCGGTGCAGGCGAGACGCCCGCGCTACGGGGCGGTTCACCTGGGGCGCATCCGCGCACTGCCCCCCGGAGCGCGACTGTGCCTGAAAGGTCAGTCGCAGCAACCTCTTCCGGACGAATGCCTTGGAATGCACCACACCACTCGACTACCGAACCTGCTGCGGCTGGTCTCCGACACAGCCGCGCTCCGGCACGGGGGCAGTGTGCGGATGCGCCCGTTCACCCGCAATCACCAGGATTTCCCTGTTGTCCCGCAGACATGTCTTGGTAGCATCCGGCCACATGTCCAAAGAATCGGCAACCAATCTGCGGGATGAGTTTTTCGCCCGCATGGGAACCGGGCAGCAATTGCGGATACTTTTCGAACACCTTGCCGGCGTCTATTTTTTCATTAAGGACGATCAGAGCCGTCTCATTGCCGCCAACCGCGGAATCCTCGATCGCCTCGGAGCAAAGGACGAGACCGATATCGTCGGCACGACCGACCATGATTATTTTCCGCCAGAGATTGCGGACAGTTTTGTACGCGATGATGAGCAGGTGTTAAAAACGGGCCAACCAATCACCGGCAAGGTCGAAATTTGGTTCAATGAGCAACGGGTTCTGGACTGGTTCGTCACTTCCAAGTTTCCCATCCGCGATGCGGCCGGACGGGTGATCGGCGTCATGGGAATCACGCAGAGCTATGAAGGCAAGCGACGGGATCTGCTTCCGCTCTCGAGCATCAGCAAAGCCGTGGAACTGATTCGACACAACTGCCATCGCAATCTCAGCTCCCAGGAACTGGCCAAATCGGCGGGGGTTTCAGTGCGCCACCTCAATCGGAAATTTCAAGAAGCCTTCAAGCTCTCACCGCACGAATTTGCATTGCGTACCCGCTTGCAGGGCGCGTGCGAGACGCTCATTCGCACGGACAAACCGATCATCCAGATCGCCCTCGATTACGGCTTCTGCGACCAGAGCGCTTTCACCAAACAATTCCGGCATCACATGGGAGTCACACCGGCGGCGTACCGCAAACGCTATCAGGTTGTGTAGGCAGGGAAACACTGGACGCCGGCCGCGCCGAAAACGTTCCTGCCGTTGCGCGCTTGGCAGCACGATAAAAAACACGGCACCACACCGTAGCCGCCGAGGTAAGGAGGCGGATTCTTCACAAACCAGCAAAGTTCTGTCCGCCTCCTTACCTCGGCGGCTACTTTTCGCACGAGCTGTTGGTGCTCTTCGTAGTCATTTCCAACCGCCGCTTCCATGATGACTTCAGCGACTCATTTCGCGGCCGGTCTGGTCGCCACCCAGTCCTTCACACGCTTTTCCAGAATGTCGAGCGGCACCGCACCCGAGAGGAGAACGACATCATGAAATGCCTTGAGATCAAATCGATCTCCGAGTGATTGGTCCGCGAACGCCCGCAGTTCCTTGATTTTCAACTCTCCGATCTTATACGCCAACGCCTGCCCCGGCCAGGCGATGTAGCGATCCACTTCGTTGACGACATCGTTCCGTGTCTTGGGCGCATTCGCCATGAAGAAATTGATCGCCCGATCGCGACTCCACTTCTTCGCATGAATCCCGGTATCGACCACCAACCGGACTGCGCGCCACATTTCGTAGGTCAACTGACCAAACTTGTCATACGGGTCGTCGTAGAGTCCAAGTTCTTCGCCGAGCGATTCCGCATAGAGCCCCCAGCCTTCGATGTAGGCCGTGAAACTCATGTGTCGCCGAAAACGCGGAAGATTCTTCTGCTCCTGCGCCAGCGCAATCTGCAGGTGGTGGCCCGGCACCGCTTCGTGGAGAGACAATGCCATCATCTCCCATTTCGGGCGCGTCCCGGGTTGGTAGAGGTTTACAAAGTAAGTTCCGGCCCGCGATCCGTCGGGCGCCGGCCAGCGATAATACGCGGTGGTTGTATCCGGCGCGATGTTTTCAGGAATCGCTTCCACGCCATACGGCATGCGCGGCAACGTGCGAAACAGTTTCACAATCAACGGATCGACCCGCTTGGACAACGCGCGATATCCCGCCAGCAATTCCTCGCCAGTCCGGTAGAAGAACTTCGGATCCGTCCGCAGATGCGTAAAAAACTCATCCAGCGATCTTTTGAAACCGACTTGTTTGCGAATCTTTTCCATCTCGCCTCGAATCCGTTTCACCTCGCTCAACCCCGTCTGGTGAATCTCCTCCGACGTCATTTCAGTCGTCGTGAACTTGCGGGCGACGTGCTGATATATCTTGTCTCCATCGGGCCATTGCCACGCACCCACTTCTCCAAGACAGGCCGGCAGATATTCGTTTTCAAAAAACAATTTCAGCTTTCGATAGGAGAGAATGACTTTACCGGCGATCGCCTTACTCGCTTCCGCGCCCAGCCGCCGCTGATCCGCTTCCGCAATCGCAGAATGAAATTTCGCGAATACTTTCCAGAACGGACTGTCTTCGGCTTTCTCAACGATCTGTTTGTCAATCTGGGCCGGGACACGCTGCATGACGATCTTCGGATGGACCATTTTTCGGCGCAGCCCCTCGCGCATCAGCGCAATCGTCTGGTCCATGTAACCGGGAAACCGATTGAGTCGCGCAATCCAATCTTCATAATCCTTTACCGTCTCGAACCGCAGCGCATTGCCCAAATCCTCCTGCGTCTGAATACCGCCCCGCTGATTGATGGGCATGAGGTGGAGGCCGATGGGCAGCTCCGCGATTTGGTTCTCCAGATTCTTCTCAAACAAATCAAAGTTGAGTCGGTCATCGGCGGACAGCTTTCCGCGAGCAATCACGCGCAACTCTTTCAACACGTCCCGTTGATGGGCACCGTGTTTTTCAATGCCCGCAAGGCTCAAGTCATTCCACTGATCGTTCCAACGACGGTCCCCCAGCACGGAGGCCCAGGTCGGATTGCGGCTCAGATTGTAATCCCACTCGTGATCGAACAGCGCATGAAGCCGCGTCGTTTCCGCGTTCTGCGCCCGCAGGACACCCGATGTGGCCACCATTCCCAGCAGAAGAAAGAGCCCGTTTATGAATCGGAATTGCATGCCCGTGTTATACGGATCAACCGAAAATCGGAAAGAGCCTTTCTTGCCGGAACTGATTTCACCGGATACAAGACTGCCCGTGAACAAAAAAGGCACCGCCGCCGTTCAAACGCTGACACCGGGTCTGCGCAGGTTTCTCTACTTCACCGCAGCGTCCACGGGCGCGGCCATTCTCATCGTCGAGATTCTTGGCGCGAAGATGTTGTCGCCCTATCTCGGGACATCCCATTTCGTCTGGACTGCGCAGATTGCCGTGACGCTGTTGTCACTGGCCGTCGGTTACTGGTTTGGCGGCTGGCTGGTTGATCGCTCGCAAAAACTGCAACAGCTCTATCTCTGCATCCTTGCCGCGGGTATCTACCTCGCCCTGACGATTCCGTTCACCAAAAACGTCGCGTATGCGTGTTTGAGTCTTTCGCTCCCGGTCGGTTCCCTGCTCGCCTCGCTGTTTCTTTTTTTCGTGCCTCTGACTCTGCTGGCGGTCACCGGTCCTTTTTGCATCCGAATCCTCACGTCTTCCGTGAACGCCGTCGGCGGCAACGTGGGTCGTTTGTCCGCCATCAGCACCCTGGGAAGCGTGCTGGGAACCGTGCTCATCGGTTATGTCCTGATCCCGTTTCTGCCGAATTCCGTGACCATGCTGATCACCGCCGGCTATCTGGCGGTATTGTCGTTTGTTTTCCTTTTCATGTGGCGGAGCAAGAGCGGTTCCAATCTCGTTCCCGTCATCCTGACGACTATCGCATTGTTGGCCGGTTACCGAGGTGTGCAACTCGACGGCAAGTCGCCTTCGGATTACTTCACCGAGATCGAGCGGACCAATTCTAATTTTGGACTGATGCAGGTGATGGAAGTGGATGGCGGTTTGCGCCGTTACTATCTCAACGATTATCTCACCCAGAATACCTACGATCCCGAGACCGGCCAGAGCACCTCGCTGTTCACCCATATGCTTCACGGGCTCGCGCATTATTACACCCGATCCACGGACGAGGTATTTTGCATCGGATTGGGTGTCGGCATCGTGCCCATGCTGTTCGCCAATGAAGGCAGCCAGGTGGACGTTGTTGAAATCAACGATAAGATTGTCGATCTGGGAGCGCGCCATTTTGGACTCAAACCCAATAAACTGAACATCACCATTGGTGACGGACGCTACTACCTGAATCAATCGCGCAAGCAATACGACGCCGTCATCCTCGACGCGTTTCTTGGTGACTCATCGCCATCGCACCTGATGACCCGCGAAGCATTTTCAGAAATGAGCCGAGTGCTGAAACCCGAAGGCGTCCTGGTCATCAACAGCTTCGGTGAATTTGGTTCAGGTAAGGATTTTTTCACCGCTTCGCTCGATAAGACGCTCAAGGCGGTTTTCCGACAGGTTCGCATCCATGCATCCGGCAACGGCAATGTGTTCTACGTGGCAACCAATGCTGAATCACTTGATAAACTACGCGATTTTCCTTTCGACAAAGCCTACCCCGAGAATCGCCAGGGAATCGACGATGCGCTCGCCGGCATCCGTCAGGTCAATCCGCGGAGCGGTATTGTGCTGACGGATGATTTCAACCCCGTGGAATTTCACGACGCCGGCAACCGCGAGGAATTGCGCCGGAACCTGGCGTTTTCCATGCGGTCGATGTAGGGGCATCCGTCGCCCACCAGTCGGAAGAGAGGACGGAGAACGCAGAGTTGCCGTTTGGCAAACGGAGGCCTATGAAAACCTTTGAATCAATCGTCGAGAACCTACCCAGCCATAAACGGAGGGCACGACTTTCCGCCAGGTCGTGGAGTGCGCGCGCTGCTGCGCCGCTTTCCTGATGACTGACTCGCCTCGAAGACCGGACAAATGGGAAACCGGAATCCTTGTATCAATAGTCAAGAACTGACCCGACCCCTTTATGATTGTCCTTGAAGATGACTCGTTTATTTTCCTTTTCGTTTACCAAATAACCAAGTAATTCCCGCAATCGCTAATACACTAGATCCAATAAAAATTTGGACCCGAAAAATTATTGCCGCCTCCGGTCTCTGGTTAAGCAGTAGTACGCAGGTACTAATTACGACAAGATAGA
>CALBIE010000291.1 GCA_937893495.1 uncultured Verrucomicrobiales bacterium
ATATTCCATGGCATGGCGCGGATCTATGGCAGAAATTCGGAAGGAAACAAGGACAAGAAATGTCGCCACTTGTTGTCCTCGCTCGTCGCTTGAAGACTGCCTGCATACTTCCCGAATGGAACCAACATCGTCCAACAACATCGAGGCCAACCGCTCGCTTGCCCATGAGGTGATCGCCTACGCGGAGACGTGTACCTGCGAAGATTTGCCGCGAGAAACTCCGGCGCAGTCCCACGCCTGCTGGCAGTCCCGGTATTTCCGAATTCACTCGCGGATGTCACCCGCAATCGCCGCCACACTTTCAGGCGAAGGAACGATCCGACCCGACACCGTCTTCCTGAGCCTCTGCGACCGTGAGGAATTGGTCGCCCTGCGCCTCCTGCTGGCGCTGTCCGGCGTTGGCATCGAAGAAATACGTTCGGGAATGCAAGACGATCGGTTCCCGCCCTTCACCGCCGCCGTGTCAGCCTTCGTCCGGTCATCGCTCCGGGTCGTTCACCTCAATCCCGATGCCTGGCAAACATCGGCTCGTGGTGTCCTTGACACATGGCAACCCCGACTCCTCATCGTCGAGGGTCTCCGGTTCGGACAGAACGCAGATGGCCGCTCGGCATTTGCGGAGTCAGCCGAGTTGATTCAACACGCGAAAGCCAACCATTGCGGTGTCCTACTTTTCGATTGAACGACGAGCCGACGGAGCGACCGCATGGCCGGTCATGCCGACAGCCGCCGAAGTTCTTCCACGATCCAGACCATCGCCTCCGTGTCCCGGGCGCAATATCGCTCCAACGCCCGGCGCATACGGGTTCGTTCCCTCGCTGCGACATTCTGGTACGTCACCCGCAGGAATTCCAGACTGGCCGTGCCGCCTTCCTTGATGGTGAGTTCGTTGTAGCCGCGCCCGGTAAGCGCCGGCAGAACCGCCTTGATGGATGCCGAACCGTGTTGATCCGGGTGGTGGTAGTCGAAGGCCCGGAACGGCACGAGCAGGTCCACGATTCGCTTCTCAACACCCTTCACCCATGACCGGTACTCCGGCAGAAACTCCGCCCCTTCACGGAGGCGGCCAACCTCGAACGAGGCGTTGTAAACAACGATGTTGCCACGGTCATCGAGTACCGGCCGAAGCCGCGCCATGAAGTCGGGCCTCGGGTCACCCGGCCCTTCGGCCAGGAATCCGTGATGCTCCAGTTTGCCGCCCGGCTCGCGTTGGACGTGCTGGGAAAACTGAAACGGGATCGGCCGGTACGGACGAACGCCGTCGAACAGGGGTATCGCCGTCGCAAACGTCTCGAAGTCCAGGAAGTAGAGAGGGTATTTGAGTTTGCGCAAAAACTTCCGGAGCCCGGGGAGGTTCAGTCGCGGCTCCCCCGATTGAACCGCCGCCTGCTGAATGGTCTGCTTGTCGTTCAACGAACCTGCATCCACGTCCCCAATGGCATGAGTGCCTGCTGAAAAGAACTTCCAGCTCTTCTTCCCACCCCGGTACAGGTCAAACACGTTGTGCTCCGGCAGGAAGTCCCAGCACCGTTCGCGCAGCGGGCAGTCGTAGGGATCACTGCAATGCGGTCCGATGGTCACCTCCGGAGAGGCTGCCCGGGCAATGACGGCTTCCATCTCGGCAATGCGCGACTCCACCGGGACGACGCGGTCGGCGATGTCACGGGTGACATCCACCACCTTGAACAAGCCGCGCGGATTGACTTCTCCGCGGCGCTCGTATTCGCCATTGATGTGCACCAGATGACAGCGCCGGACATCCAGCCCTGACTTCCGGTAAACAACCGATTGAAAAGCTATGTCGTCGAGGTTCACGTCCTTGAGGGAGCTGGAGCTTTTGACCTCATGGACATCCCAGCGATTCTTTCCGACCGGCACAAGGATATCCGCCCGCGCGTAGGCGTTGCCATGCTGGAAGGCCGCCTCGTAAAGGGGGACCCGTCGCGACAGCAATCGCTGCGTTTCAGAAAGGGTTGCCTGCAAGTCGAGTGGACCACCCGAAACCTCGATGCCGCCCGGGAAAAGCTGCTTGGCCAGTTCACCAACCTCGTGTCCCTGATCGAAGATGGCCTGTTGCGCGGCACCCGGTTCCGGGAACTCTTCGCGCCGATTAACCGCATGCCAAAGGAGTTTGGCGCATTGCAGCCCGTTCAGGTATCGCGATTTGGAAAGGAGTTTTGGCATCCGAGTCGAGGCTGCGCCCGGTCTCAGCAAGAGGCGAGATTGAAAAGTGGCCTGCGGAGGTGAATAACTCGCGTTCGGGGTGGATTGATTCCCGGCGCGAAGGCCGTAGCATCATGGAATGCGGCAGAAGCCATGGCAGCGGCCGGGGTTCCGGTTTCAACTCGGGAGGTTGCGGATCAATTCCGACCGGGTGTCGTATGTCCTCGATGCCTGGCCGGAGTTGAAGTCCTTGCGCCGGGCGGCCGACAGCCGTTACTGGCACGAAACCAGCCCTGCCTTCCGTGTGCTCAAACCATCGGGCAGCGGTGCTGCTACGTACGCCGACGCCGATGCGGACATCGGTCCGACGGAGAATGTTTCGTCAGCCGCCGTGGACCCGCTGCTGGAGAAAGCGCAGGCGTTTCGCCTGTTCCGTTGCGCGATTCCACCGGAGGTGACGAAGGTGGTGGAAACCTTCCCGAATCGTCAATGGGATCTGCTCCAGTTCTGCCATCATCGCCGCCGGTTCACCGAGTTGATCGAATCCAACCCCACGCTGGCCTATTGCGTGGCCCAGTGCGACGCTATTGCAAACCTGCCTCACGACATCGGGCACAACAGCGCGATGGCCGCCCTTCGGTGCCGCTGGCGGCTGACCGTTGAATAATCTGTTTGACCAAGTGGTCTGACCACCTGATAACTTGACAAAATGACTCTGGATACCATCGCCCGCCCGCCTTCGTTGGTGGAAAAAGTCTGCCAACAGCTCGCCACCCTCATCCGCCGGGACCTGACGGAGGATCCGGGCTGGCTTCCAACTGAGCGGGAGCTTTCCTCGCAGCTCGGCGTCAGCCGCAGTGTGGTGCGCGAGGCAGCGAAGCGGCTGGAGTCGCAGGGGTTGGTGGAGATTCAGCACGGCATCGGCATCAAGGCGGTGGACAAGCTGCACAAGCCGCTCAGCGGGTCGCTTTCCCTGACGATTCCCGACGAAGGGGAGCGGCTGCGGCAGTTGAATGAAGCGCGGCTCGCCATCGAGCCGGAGGCCGCCCGGCTGGCGGCGGGGAGGGCCACGGCGGCGCAGGTGCGCGAACTCAAGCGATTGCATCGGGAGTTGGAACGCGCTTCCGACTCCGCCGCGGCCATCGAGGCGGACATGGCGTTTCATCGCGCGCTGGCCGAGGCGAGCGGGAATCAGATCTTCCGGCTCATTTTGGATTCACTGGCCGACCTCGGGCTGGCCAGTCGCCGGCGCACCATCGGGCGCGTGGGCAAGGAGTCCGCCATCGAACATCATCTGCCAATCATCGCCGCCATCGCGCGCCACCAGCCTGAAGCCGCCGAGGCGGCGATGCGCTTTCACATCACCGCGGCCGGCAAGGACCTGGAATTGTGATGAACCCACTGCCCAAAGTCATCATCACCGACTTCATCACCGAGCCGTTGCACTACGAGCGGAGTGTGCTGGACGGTTCGGCGGAAGTCGTCGCGCTCGACGCCCGGAGCGAGGCGGATCTGAACGGTGAACTCGCGGAAGCCGCCGCGGTGATGGTCTATCACTACTTCAGCCTCACCCGCGCGACCATCGATCTTCTGCGAAACTGCCGGGTCATCGTCCGTCCCGGCGTGGGCTACGACAATGTGGACATCCGCGCCGCGCGCGAGCGCGCCATCCCGGTCTGCAACGTGCCCGATTACGGCACGGAGGAAGTCGCGGATTCCGCGCTCGGCATGGCCCTGTCGCTCGCCCGCGGAACGCACTTCCTCAACAGCCGCCTGCGTCGCGGCCTCGGCGAATGGAACGTCGCACAGGTCGCGCCCATCCCGCGATTGCGCGGGCGCGTCTTCGGTGTGATCGGCTGCGGGCGCATCGGGTCCGCCGCCATCGTGCGGGCCAAATCCTTCGGCTTCGACGTCGTGTTTTATGATCCCCACGTGCCGGACGGGGTGGAGAAGGCCCTGGGCGTGCGCCGCGTTCATTCGCTTCCCGAACTGTTGAAGCAGGTCCACATCCTCAGCCTGCATTGCCCCCTCACCGGGGAAACGCGCGGTCTCATCGGCGCGGACGAAATCGCGCGGATGCCGCGAGGTTCATTCCTCGTCAACACCTCGCGCGGCGGCACGGTGGACACCGTCGCAGCCGTCGCGGCGCTGTCTTCCGGCCATCTCGCCGGCGCGGGCATTGATGTGCTGGAGCACGAACCGCCGCCCGCTGACTCGCCGGTCTTGCGGGCCTGGCGCGACCCGGACCATCCCGCGCATGACCGCCTGCTGCTCAACCCGCACTCCGCCTTTTACTGCGAGGAAGGCACCGGGGAGTTCCGCACCAAGGGCGCGCGTGAAGTCCTGCGCGCCCTCCGCGGCGAACCCCTCCGCAATCTCGTGAACTGATGCCGGAAAAACCACAGACAACGAGCCGCCGCCGTTTTCCCGGGGCCGTCTCCCTCCCATGAAACACACCATCGCAATCCTCTGCTCCCTCGGTTTCCTCCTGTCCAACGCCCCGGCCGCGGACGTGAAGCCCGAGACGGTCATGGTCGCCATGCGCGACGGGGTGCGGTTGGCCACCGACATTTACCGCGCCGGGGAAAGATCCGGTCCGGTGATTCTCGTGCGCACACCCTACAACAAGGATCGCGGTCAGCGCTCGGCCCGCCGCTTCGTCGAGGCCGGGTACACCGTGGTCTATCAGGACTGCCGGGGCACGCGGGCTTCCGAGGGCGTGATGGCTCCCTACAACAACGAGGGCCAGGACGGCTACGACACCATCGAGTGGATCACGCGCCAGCCCTGGTACGGCGGCCGCGTGGGGATGATGGGCGGCTCCTATGTTGGCGCGGTGCAGTGGCAGGCCGCCGTCGAGCAGCCGCCGGGGCTTGTCGCCATCGCACCCCAGGCGACGTGGAGCAGCTTTTATCGCAACATCTATCTCGGCGGAGCGGTGCGGCTTTCGCTCATCGCCGGCTGGATCGCCGGCAACACGACGAAACCCGGCGACGTGAATCCGGCCGACATGAACACGGCGCTCCTGCGTCTCCCCCTCAGCGAGGTGGACAATGCCATCGGCTGGGACATGCCATGGCTGGATGCCTTCCTCACGCATCCCGAGCCGAACGGCTTCTGGACGAGACTCAACCTCACGCCGCGCCTGCCGGACCTCACACTGCCCGCGCTGCATGTCGTCGGCTACTACGACTTCTTTTCGCGCGAGTCGGTCGGCAACTTCGTGGTCATGCAAAAACAGGCGCGCGATCCGGAAACCCGGCGCCAACAGCGCCTCGTGCTCGGCCCGTGGGATCACGGCAGCGTCGGAAGAACAAAAACCGGCGAGATCGAATTTGGCGCAGAGGCCGCCGTGGACACGTTTGCGCTGCAGCTCGACTGGTTTGACCGGCATCTCAAACAGGACGCCGCCGCGCTCGCGAAGCCGTTCCCGCCCGTGCGCTATTTTTCGATGGGCGACAACGTCTGGCATGACGCGCAGACCTGGCCGCCGGAGGGCTTCACCGCCACGTCGTTCCATCTGCGCTCCGCCGGAAAGGCGAACACGCGAAGAGGCAATGGTCGCCTCACCCGCGAGGCTCCGACGAAAGACGAACCCGCCGACACCTTTCGCGCCGATCCCGCGAATCCCGTGCCCGCCTGCCCCGTCACCGACCAGCGCCCCATCAAAGCCGCCGTGTGGGGCCCCGTCGATCAAGGGGCGATTGAAGACCGCGACGACGTGCTCGT
>CALBIE010000292.1 GCA_937893495.1 uncultured Verrucomicrobiales bacterium
CTCGCGACCACACGGCGCAATGAAGCCTATCTTCCCGGCGTTGAACTGCCGGCAAGCTTGAAGCTGGAAACGAATCTGGTTCGGGCAACGGCTGGCGCGGAATTGATTCTATTTGCCGTTCCTTCCAGCGCGATTCGGACGACGGCCAATCTGCTGATCGGATTCAGTGGCATTGCCGTCAGCGTGACGAAAGGAATCGAGCACGTCACCGGGTTGACGATGTGCGACATCCTTGCCGAGGTGCTGCCCAATGCCAGCATTGCCGCGTTGTCCGGGCCGTCACTCGCGCTGGAAGTGGCGAAGGGCGTGCCGACTGCCGTGGTTGCCGCGAGCGCGGATGAAGCCGTTTCCGCCAAGGTGCAATCCGCGTTTCATCGTCCGGCGTTCCGGGTTTACACCAGCACGGATTTGCGGGGCGTGGAAATGGGTGGAGCGCTCAAGAACGTAATCGCGATTGCGGCGGGTATTTGCGATGGGCTTGGATTTGGCGATAACTCGAAGGCGGCCCTGATCACGCGAGCGATAGCGGAGATTCGTCGCCTGGGCACGGCGTGCGGCGCGCAGGCGGACACGTTCGCCGGCTTGAGCGGACTGGGTGACCTGACCGTCACGTGTTTTTCCAAACTCAGTCGCAACCGGGGCTTTGGTGAACGCCTTGGACGTGGTGAGAAAGCCGATGAAGTGCTTGCCCACGCCCAACATGTCGTCGAGGGATTCCCGACAGCCCAATCCGCGTATCAGCTCGCCCGAAAGCTCAAGATTGAGACACCCATTATCGACGAAGTTTATGCGCTCCTTCACAAAGGCAAGCCGGTGAAGCAGGCCATTACAGATTTGATCGGTCGGGATTCCAAGGCGGAGGACTAAACCGCTGTCGGGCGGAACAAAGGTAAAAGAGTCAGTCGCGCGGCCTGGCAGCTCGTTAATAAATGTAGCAGCCGACGTGAGGAGAATCTGATCCTACTCGTTTTTCCGAAGGAGTTTGAGCCTCCCGCCTTCGCTCAGCTACGGCGCGGCACGCGTTACCTCGGCTGTCACCATGGATTGGTTTTTTGCGCGGGCGGCTAATCCAATTCGGCTCGAAAGCGTGCCATCAGCTTGTCGTATTCTGTTTCAGCGGGAAACTGCGGGAATTCACGGATGACATTTTCAGGGGCTTTGAAAAGAAATCCCTTATCGGCTTCAATCAGCATCGTGGTGTCGTTGTAGGAATCCCCGGCGGCAATGACCTTGTAATCGAGGCTCTTTAGCGCGGCGACGGATTTGCGCTTCTGATCCGGTTGACGAAGCTGGTAGTTCACGATTTTGTCGTTCTCCACGACCAGTCGATGGCAGAACAAGGTCGGCCAGTCGAGTTGTCGCATCAGGAGTTGAGCGAATTGCTCAAACGTGTCCGACAGAATGATGACCTGGGTCAACGTGCGCAATTCATCGAGGAAAGACTTCGCGCCGGGAAGTGGACTCAGCGTGGCGATGACTTCCTGGATGTCCGACAGTAAAAGATTGTGTTGGTCGAGCAGGTCAAGGCGGTAGCGCATGAGCACGTCGTAGTCCGGTTCGTCGCGCGTGGTGCGGCGCAGTCCTTCAATCCCCGTCTTTTCCGCGACGGCGATCCAGATCTCCGGGACCAGCACGCCTTCCATATCCAATGTGACGATCGTCTGCTTCATTCGCGCGGGATGTTGGGGAAGAGGCTGGTGGAGGTAAACAGTAATCAATGCACAGTGCCCGGTAATCGGCGTTCTGTGAACTGTGAACTGTGAACTGTGAACTGTGAACTGTGAACTGTGAACTGTGAACTGTGTTCTGTGTTCTGTGTTCTGTGTTCTGTACCCCTATTACATCCCCGCGACTTCGGCCGCCCGTTTTTTGAACAAGTCCACGAGGGCCTTGCCAATGGCGTTTTGTTTACCCTGCCACATGGCGCCGAAGGTGATGAGAGGGAAATCGGTCAATGGAAATGCCTTCACATTTGCCGGAGCTTTCTTGCCGGGAATAACGACGGACAATCCGATACCGAATGAGCTGGCAGAGTAAATCTCGACGAGATCGAGTGAGTTGACTTCCATGCCGATAGGCCAGTCGATTTTTCGTTTGGACAACTCATCCTGAAAGACTTTCACCATCGCTTCGTTGGCCTGGAGGCTGATGAGCGTCTGGGCGATGCGATCCTGCGCGAGCACTTCGGCCGCGGTTTTGAACTTGAGCGCCTTGGGCACCAGTAATTGCAGCGGCAGTTCAAGCAGTTTCTGGCTCTGGATTCCCGCCGGAGGCTTGCCGTCGATCACAGTGACGGCGAGGTCCACCTCGTTGGATTGCAGCCATTCAGCGATTTGGGGTTGCACGCCTTCTCGCAGGGTCAGTTTGAGTTTTGGAAACCTTTTGTGAATCAGGGGCAGCAACTCGGGCAGGTGTTCGCGGAGGACGATGGCTGTGGCAGCCAGGCGAAGGGTTTGAATGGTGCCGCCGCGGATGCGCGCGGTCATCGATTCCACACCGTCAAAAAACGGCCTTATAAATTCGTAGAGTTCCTCGCCTGCCGGCGTGAGTTGAAACGGCCGGCGTTGAAAAAGCGGGCCGCCCAGATATTCCTCAAGCTGAAGAATCTGTCCGCTGACGGCCGGTTGCTGAATGCCATAGGGAATGTTGCGGACCGCCGGCATGATGCCGCCGTGTCGGGCGACGTAGTAAAACAGTTCGAGGTGGTGGATGTTCAGCATGGGGCCAGAGGTTTAGTCCATGGTCCGGGAAATCCTGCGCCCGGGCAAGCAATTCGCAGCCAGCGGTTCGCATGATGAGCCGGGGCGCGGAATTCATTCCGCTTCAGCTCCCTTTTGAAATCGCGATTGCCGAATGATTCCACCTATTTTGCCTGGCCATGTTGAAGCGGACTAAAGTCCGCGCTCCTATAATGCGATTTGCTGCTTCGCAGCGGTCCGTCATTGCAATCCGCCGGGAGTCTGAGGATAGTGTGGGCGTCTCAGGTTTCATATGCGTTTCGCTTTCGTCATCTGCATTTCGTTGCTCCTGGTCGGTGCCACCGGGTGGATGAACTGGACCCTCTGGCGGGAGCGGGAATCCAATCGCGTCGTCCTTCGAGATTTGGTCCTGAAGCAGGTGACGGTGGAACGAATCGTCACGAAGGTGAAACCCCGTGTGGCGATCCGGATCAGCGAAGTGGCGCGCCCGCCGTGGGCGCTATTGGAATCCGAGGACTATTTTCAATATGCGGCAAATCTTCGAGCAATCGGGTGTCCCGAGAAAACGTTGCGCGACATTCTGGTTGCCGATGTCGAACGCAATTTTGAAGAACAGCGCAAGGCGATTGAGAACGACCCGGATGTCCCGTTCTGGCTGAACGCCGATCAACGTGAAGCCATGGAACACGAACGGTTGTTGAAGGGGTTGGAGATCGAGCAGCAACAGTGGGAATTGCTGCGAAAACTTTTCGGCTACGATATCAATCAGGAAGCCCTGGACTCGTTTCGAAAATCGGGATTGGGGGAGGCGATTGGCCGCGTGCTGCTGGGGTTTCTTCCGCAGGAAACCGTGCTGCGGCTGGCGGCGGTGGTCGAGCGACGTCAATGGATGGTGAAAGCAATCGACCTGGTCACGTACGGGATTCTGCTGCCGGAAGATTTCGAGAAGCGTCGGCAGATTCGCGATCAACTGGAACGCGAATTGGGGGTGCTCATAGGTCCGGCCGCGGTCGAAGAACTGCAACTGCGATTGCTGGTGGCGTCGAGCGAATCGAAACTGCCTCACCGTGGACGCGGCGTGCAGGTGTCCGGCCCGGAAATGCGGGCACTCTGCAAGGTGCTGGTCGCGGGAGGGGATTTTTACAGCACCATTTTGAACCTTGATGAAGGCCCAAGTCTGGGGGATTGGGACGAACGATTGAGTCGGGACGTGGAGATTCGCATCGCGCAATTACTGGGCAAAGATCGATTCGCCGATTTCACCCGCGCCCGGGACGAGCGGTTTCGACAAATCTACAGTTTTACCAGTGACAACAATCTGCCGAAGGAGGCGGCCATTCGCGCTTTCGAGGAGCGTCTGAACGCGGAGGATGATTTCGCGAAGATTCGAAATGATTCGACATTGACCGAAGAGCAACGCGTGACCCTGCTCGTGGCGGTGCGGGCTCGGGCGCAGGCGGTGATAAACCGCAACTTTGGTGACGAATTGTCGGCTACTTTCGCAAAAAGCCTGGGCCAATGGTTTCCGAATACCGCCAGTGTGCCGGTGGAGACGGAGGGCAAGCCATGAAACGGCGGCATATCATTCTTGGTTTCATCGTGGTGAACCTGTTTCTGGTGGCAGGCGTGATTTATCAGTCTGAACTGATTTCGATCAGCGTTTCGACGCTCCCGGAACTGCGTGTCCGGACTAATCTCGTGTTCGTGGTGACCAATCAGGTCAAACCAAACGAATCTGCGACGGAGACATCCGGTACGGCACGATTCCACTGGTCGCAACTTGAGACAAATGATTACGCAAGGCTCGTCGAGAACCTTGGAGAGATCGGTTGTCCGCGCGCCACGATTCGTGACATTGTGCTGGCCCGGGTGATGGACGATTACGCGGATCGAATCTGGGAGGTGCAGAAGCCCATGCAGGACCGTTTTTGGGAGTTTGTCGCCGGGGGGGTGCGATGGAACGATTATCCTGTTGGAGATGCGGTCGAATCGGAGGTGAACGCTCTGGAGAAGACCCGTCGCGAAACGCTGGCAGCGCTGGAGAAGATTCTGGCTGAGCCGCCGAAGCCCTTTGAGATGCCAAACGCGCCGGCCTGGAGTTTTCTGCCGGAGGACAAACGCCGGACCGTGATTGCCGCTTACGCGACGGCTGAGGCGGAGCGGGCCCGATTCGAGAAAGCGCTGAAGGCCGAGGACGCGGATGAAAAAGCGATACGCGCTGAAGTCAAGCGAAGCGTTGAATTGCGGGATTTGAAAGTGAGGTCAACTCTGACGCCGGAAGAGTGGACCCAGGTCCAGGCCCGTTTGAACCCGAGTGCCCGATGGGCCCACAATCTGCCCGGCGTGGCATTATCCGCGGAAGAAAATCAGGCCGTCGCACTGGCAAAAATCGAGACGAACAGGGAGCTGCCGCTGCCACCGCAAAAGGATCCGAAACGCAGCGACGTTGAGAAAATGCGGGCTGATGCGACGCGCCAGAAAATGGCAGAGATATTGGGCGCGGACAAGATGCGTGAAGTGGAACGCGCCGGGGATGGAACGTATCAACAGTTGCGAAAAATTATTCGTCGGCACAGCAAACCGATGGAGGTGGCCAATCAGGCGTATGAAGTCAAACGCATCGTGGAGCAGCAGGTTCGAAGTATTGTGTCCAATCCAATTTACAGTGCCGAATCGAAAGCCGCGGCGTATCGCGCTCTGCGTGAGGAGACTGAGCGGGAATTGCGTCGGGTGATCGGGGTCGAGGTCTGGCCGACGTTCGTGAGATACGGCGGCGATTGGTGGAAACAGCCGGGCGTGGTGGAGGGTGGGAGGTGAGAGGTGAGAGGTGAGAGGTGAGAG
>CALBIE010000293.1 GCA_937893495.1 uncultured Verrucomicrobiales bacterium
GGTCAGATCCAGTGACAATCGCCGAATGAGCTTTTCACGCGACGCCTCGGCGTTAGGTTTCAAACCGGACTTTGCCAGGCGCCGAAGGATAAACCGATCAATCTCGGTGCGAGCCCATTTGTCGTTTTCAACTTTCGGTCCGGCCGGCCGCAGCGGTCGAATAAACGCCCAGTGCCCTTGATAGCCCGCGCCTTCCGCAACCCATTGACGCAGGATCTGCTTTTGCGCATCCGACAATTGCAAAGGGTGCTCGGGCGGCGGCATTCGGTCGTCCGGAGCGGTGGCGAAGATGCGCCGAACCAATTCGCTCGCCTCCGGTTTACCGGGAACGATCGCGGCATTGCCTTCACGCTTCGCCGTCGCCCCATCGCGGGTGTCCAGACGTAGTTTGCCTTTCCGCGCTTTCACGTCCGCGCCGTGGCAATTGAAGCAATGATCAGCGAGGATTGGCCGGATATCCCGGTTGTATTCGACGGCCGCCGGAAGAGCCGCAGGTGCGACCAACGTCAGCAGGGTCAGGGTTATTGAAAACTTCATTAACATCAGATGAGCCGCCGATGGTATCGGTTCAGACGACCAAAGTTAACTCCATATTCTCTGAAAACTCCGCGTCGGAGGGGAGTATCCAGGGAAACCCCGCTTGTGCTTCAGCGGGCGGAATTTATTCCGCTTCGCGTGACCGGACTTAACTCGTCCGCGTGCCCACGTTGGCAATACTCGCGAAAGCGGAATGAATTCCGCGCTCCCGTCCGAGGCCTTGCCTGAAAGTGCCCTCTTGATTCTTCCCCAACTTCCCGTCTTGCCACGCTCCCATCCCGGCGCGATAAACGTCTGATGACCCGGATCCAAGAAAGAGTTTCCCGTCCGATGACTCGATTTCTGCTCTCAATCCTGCTGCTCGCGCTTTCCGTAATGCCGGCACTTCCGGCCGCAAAGAAGAAGGCGAAAAAAAAGACCGCCGCGCCCGCCAAAGTCGCGCCGGTTGGCAGACACTGGTCGTTGGCGGACACGAAAGTGCATCGCGATTTTCCGGACGCGGCTATGGACGCCGAAGGTTACACTTGGATCGCCTACATCGAACACGACGGAAAGGCCGACGTGCTCAAGCTGGCCCAACATTTCAACTACGGAATCGTTGAAGTCGCCACGATCTCGAAGCCAGGGGTCATTCATCATCCCGCAGTCGCAATTTCCGGCGATTCCATCTGGTGCTTTTGGGGACAGGCGGATGAGCGGGATGTTGTCTCGCTGCGCGCACGCCGATATACCCGCATCGACTTGTTCGATGAGCAGAAGCTCGCGACGTCCACGGCCAGTGACACGTTTGCCGATGCTGGAGTTGATCCGGCCGGTCGCGTGTGGGTGACATGGCAATCCCTCCGTCGCGGACAATCGGATGTCTATGCCCGGCATCTCGATCCGAAATCTAAAACATGGTCAGACGAAATCCACGTCAGCAAGCCCGAGGGCGGCAATTGGGAACCCAAACTCGCCTTCACCGATGCCAAGGGCGCCTGGGTGGTTTTCGATTCGTCGCGTGGCGGCGAGTTCAATTTGTTTCTCGCCCGGGTCACGCAGGACGGTGACGTAACCGAATATCAGTTGACCGATTCGCCGGAGTACGAAGCGCGAGCCAGCATCAGTTCGGATTTCAACGGACTGTCGTTGTGGATTGCCGCTGAACGTGGACGGCAGCGATGGGGAAAGGATTTGCGCGGACACTTCCCGACCGATGGATTGAACGGACAAAAGCGCATAGTGCTTGGGCAATTCGACATCGCGCAGAAGAAGTTTACCGAGATAAGCGTCCCGGCCGAAGGAAGACCCACCCCAAAACCCTCGACCACGGTAAATCTACCCGTGGTCACCATCCATACGGACGGGAATCCGTTAATCGGATACCGGTATTATGATCGCACGCACTGGAATATTGCGCTGATCAAATACCACGCCCGCAAGAAGCAGTGGACACGCCCAATCGAGTTACCAGATTCGGCGTTCGGGCAGGATCGACGATGCCAGTGGGTCCACAAACAAAACGTCGCAGCAAAACTTGTGTGGCCGGCGGACAACCGCACGGCGAAGATGGCAATGACCGCCGGACTGCATCTCACGGACCTACTGCGCCTGGACTTTGAGCCATTGCCCGTACAGCCAAAATCCATTTTCAAACTTCCCGATCCGAAACCTTACGTCAATGTGCCCACGCCCGACCGACCGCGTGACGACCATCACGTCTGGAAACATCGGGGCAAAACGTATCGGCTCGTCTGGGGCGACGTGCATCGGCACACGGATTTCTCAAACTGCCGCACCGGACTCGACGGCTGTGTCGTCGAACATTTCCGCTACGCCATCGACATCGCCGCGCTGGATTTCATGGGCACGTCCGATCATACGGACATCGCCAAGCGCTACGATCCTTACGAGTGGTGGCAGACGCAGAAGCTGGTCGATGTGTTCTATATCCCAGGCCGGTTCAACTCCGTCTATGCCTACGAACGCGAGCAGCGTTTTCCGTGGGGACATCGCAACGTCGTCTTTGCCCAACGTGGCGGACCCATCGTTTACATCAACCGCAAACTCTACGAAAACTCGCAATGGCACGCTCTCTATCCAACCAAACCGGGCGCGTTGGAAATCACCCCGATGGAACTCTGGGACGTTTTGCGAAAATACAAGAAACCGGTCGCCGTCATCAGCCACACCGGCGCAACCGGCATGGGTACGGACTGGGATAAATACGATCGCATCGACAACACACTGGAGAATGTCGTCGAAATATTTCAGGGCGCGCGCGTCAGTTACGAGGCGCTTGGCGCACCGCAACCGACCGTCGGTCTGCGCGTGGACGAGCCCTACACGCCCTCCGCCAAAGCCAAGCCGGACTTCGTCAAGCCACCGCTACCCATCACGGACTTCGGCAAGCAATACAACAAGGGCGTCTATCAGCGGGCGCTGAACAACGGCCACAAACTCGGTGTGTTCGCGAGTTCGGATCACACCTCGACCCACACGTCGTTTGGTGGAGTATTTGTTGAAGAGAACAGTCGCCTTGGAATCATCGAAGGACTGGCCGCGCGCCGCACCATTGCGGCAACCGACAAGATTTTCGTGCACCTGACCGGCAACGGGAACGAGCTGGGAACCATCTACGAAACAACGTCGAACCCGAAACTTGAGTTCACCATTCGCGGCACGGCGCCGATCAAGCGCGTCACCATCGTCCGCAACGAGACGAATTACAAAGTGTATGAACCAGGAACGAAGGATTTCGAAAGGACCTTTGCGGACACTGAGCCAGTGAGTGGTGAGAACCGCTATTACCTCCGCATCGAACAGGCCGACGGAAACATGGCATGGTCATCGCCGGTGTGGGTGACGGTGCGCAAGTGAACCGACATCGAACAACCACGGAATACACTGAAGACACCGAGATTCTACGAGTCGAAAATTGTTCCCCTGAACCCGCCCCCCCCTCACTCGCCCTTCGCTTTTCGAGTTTCGGTGGCCACGCCGGACACCCTCTCCATGAACCTGGTAGCAGCCGACGTGAGGAGACTCATGCAACATTGGGCAAACGAAATTAGAGCCTCCTGACGTCGGCTGCTACATTCACGGGTTTCAAGTGTGAATTACCGTTTCGGCGACGCTTTCCAGCCCCTCCCCGCCCTTCCGTGTGTTCCGTAGTTCGAAAACAAGTTGCACGGAACGATCACTTCAACAGCCCACGGTGCTTCAACCAGTCGCCGAAACGATCATGCCATGACGTGACGGGAAATTCTGTCCGGCGCAGCCCGTAGCCGTGACCGCCGCTGTCGTAGATGTGCAGGTCGGCGGGAATCTTCAGCTTCTTCAACGCCAAAAACATGGCAATGCTCGACTCGGCTTCCACGCGATCATCCGCCGCATGAGCGAAAAACATGGGTGGCGTTTCCTTGCTGACTGGAACGAAATCCTCCAATTCAATCGTGCCCTTTTTGTTCAGCCACGCGGCGTAAACGAGGCATGCAAAATCCGGCCGAGCCGAAACCTTGTCCACCTTGTCGATGGCTTCGTACTTGCGGTCATTGAACATCGTGGCAGTCAAACCGGCGAGATTGCCGCCCGCGCTGAATCCCAAGACGCCAATCTTCGCGGGATCGATTCCCCATTCCTTCGCGTTCGAACGCACCAGACTCATGGCGCGCTGCGAGTCCATCAACGGCGACAACCACTTCGGATTGAGTTGCCCGGTGGGAACGCGATACTTCAGCACGATGCCGGTCACGCCGATGGTGTTCAACCATTCCGCCACCTCCGTGCCTTCCAGATCCAGCGCGAGAATGTGGTAGCCGCCACCCGGGCAAATCACAACGGCCGCGCCGGTGTTGTTTTTCCTTGGCGCCTTGAAGACCGAGATCGTTGGCGTGGAGACGTTGCCCAGACGAATCAATCGTTTGCCGGCGATCTTGTTGCCATCGGGCTTCGTGGTGTCGTGCTCCTCGCCTTCAATCTGCGCACCGGGCGGTTTGCCGGGCCAGACGTTCACGACGACATCGGGTTCACGGGCGGACAATGCGGTAGTCATAGCGAGGATGATGGCGAATAAAATTACGCGGGAAACAGAATCGTTTTTCATGGATGCGCGGAATAGTTCCCGACACAGAATGCTTCAGCGAGCAAATTTTGATGCCTGCGCTGAACTCCGCGTTTCCACGGCGAAAATACCTTCGGGTGATTCATCTCCCGCTCACTGCGATGGAACGGCAAGGTCATTCGACCCTTAATTCCTTTCGCAATGTTTTCAACTCCTCTTCGAGGCGCTGCTGCACTTTCCGATAGTCGGTTCGCCCGTACACGCTCGTCATTTCCCGTGGATCCTCCTTCAGGTCGAACATTTCCCATTCGTCGAGACCCTGGTCCTTGAAGTGAATCAATTTATACCGGGCGTCCACCGCGCCGTAATGGTTCGAAACGCCATGTCCTCCAGATTCAAAGTATTCGTAGTAAAACGCCTTGCGCCAGTCCTTTGGCGTCTGCCCGCGAAAAACGGGCACCAGTGATCGCCCCTGAATATCTGGTGGAATGGTCGCGCCGGCGAGGTCGAGAAAGGTCGCCGCAAAGTCGAGATTCGAAACGATGTCCCGGTTCACGCGACCGGCCTTGCTCACTCCCGGCCAGCGCACAATCAACGGCGTCCGCAGACTCTCCTCATAAATCCAACGCTTATCGAACCAGCCGTGTTCACCGAGATAAAACCCCTGGTCACTGCTGTACATGACCACGGTGTTTTTCGCCAACCCCGACTCATCCAGATACTTAAGCAGACGACCGATGTTTTCATCCACGGCGGCCACACAACGCAGATAGTTTTTGATGTAACGTTGGTAAAACCAACGCGTCTGTTCCCGACCCGATAATTTCATCCGCTGAAACGCCTCGTTGCGCGGTCGGAACCAGCCATCGAACACCTTGAATTGTTCGGGCGTAAACTTGCTCGAGTACTGAAACATCAACCGATGATCACCCAGATGTTCGGCAATCCCCATTTTGTGCTTCGCGGCGGCGCTTCCGCGCCCCTGATAATCATCAAACAACGTGGACGGTTCAGGAATGTCCACATCGTCATACAGTGCCAGGTGGCGCAACGCCGGTTCCCATCGACCATGCGGCGCCTTGTGTTGCGACATCAGAAAGAACGGCTTCGATTGTTCGCGCTGTTCCAGCCACTTAATGGATTGGTCCGTGATGATGTCCGTCGTGTAACCGGTGTGATTCACGTTCTTTCCGTTCGTCATCAGCAGCGGGTTGTAATACTGGCCCTGCCCCCTGAGCACCTCGTAGTGATCAAACCCGGTCGGCGTGGATTTCAAATGCCACTTGCCTACGATGGCCGTCTGATAGCCCGCCGCGCGCAGCAGTTTGGGCGCGGTCTGCTGCGAGCCGTCAAAAGTGTCGCTGTTCGTTCGCTGCCCGTTCAAATGCGAATACTTGCCCGTCAGCACGACCGCGCGCGAAGGGGCGCAGATGGAATTGGAAACCAGGCAGCGTTTGAACAGGATTCCGTCCTTCGCCAACCGATCCAGATTGGGCGTGCGCACAAAATCCTTCAGATGCGAACCATATGCGCCAATCGCCTGTGTGGCGTGATCGTCCGTGAACAGAAAAAGGATGTTCGGGCGTTCAGCGGCTGAAAGAGAAAATGAAATGAACCAGGAAAAAAGAATGCTTCGAAACATGATGAAGCGGAACTGCATCACTGTTCCAGTGAATCGTCAAAGACAATTCGCCGCAGCCATGAACGCAATCTCACCCGCGTCTCCGACGGCCGCAAAACCCAGGCATCATTATGATTTCGAAAGCCCGTGCCCGCGTAGGTGAAATCGCCCGCGGCGCCGCTGTCGCGTAGATAATTCCGCGTGCCGTCCGCGTTGTTGCCCTCGCCGCAGATGAACTGTGGGCGTCCACGCAAGCGGTTCAATCGCTTTCGTGCCGATTGGCGATCCGCTCCCGGATACGGCCAGCCCACGATGACGCCGTCGTAATGACTGTAGGCAATGAACGCCTTCCAGAGTTTCGCGATTTCATCGTCATGGAGCCCGACGAAGTTGCAGGCGATGGCCCCGCGCGAAAAACCGCAGAGAATCACATTCTCCTGATCGCCGCCGTACTCACGACAAACCCATTGGACCGCCGCCTTGCAGTAATCAATCGTCGGCTGGGGATTGTATTGCGGCGCGTCACCCCACCATTTGATCACATTATTCGTTCCCTCGTTTCCGAGATACGGCACACAGATCCAGATGAAGCCCTTGCCGCCAGAGATGCCGTAACCGAAATTGCTTCCTTCCGGAGTCCCAAGGCTGATGTCACCGTAGCGATTCGTATAACCTCCATTGCCGGCGAACTCGACGAGCACCGGATACCGGCGACCGGGTTGCCAATCTGTCGGCAGATAGATGACATGATACACCGCGCTGTCGCGCCAGGCGGGAAGCGTTTCCTTCACCCGCTTTCCCGCGACCGGCGCACCCTCATTCAGTTTCGGCAGTAATAAGTCCGATTCAACGGATCGAATATCCGGAAGTGCCGCCCCGGATAGGGTCGTGCAAATCAGTAGCATGGGCAGAACGATTGACTGGCAGATAGTTTTCATTCCTTTGCAACGGTTCTGACGATGCTCTCCAACAACCGATACTGCTCCTCGTAAATAGTTTCCTGCCCGGCAGTAGTTTTCAACCGCCCTTGTGGAAGTGCGCGGGAAATATCCCAGCCGACGTAAATCACTCGCCCTCTGCCAACCGGAATCTCGCACAAGATGGACCGCCCGCGTTCATCCCCGATGACATTTGTTCCTTGCCTGGTCAAGAGCGGTGCGGCGGCGGGTACGTTCAGCCATGAAGGAATCCCGGACCTAACCACGGTCTTCAACCATTCATGATTCGGTTGCAAAAGTTTCGGAACCAACGCTCCGGTGACTCGGGTTGTCCGGGGCACGCCGGTCAATTCCGTTTGAAACACCCGCCCGGCATCACTGCCAAAAATATCGTGACTTGATCGCATGAGCAGCAGCGTGCCGCCCGCTTCCAGCCACTGGCGGAGCAATGGAAGTTCCTCGTCTTGAAACACGAACTGGTCGGCCTGGGCCCGGCGGAGATTGCCCACATGAATCACGACTTTGTATTTCGGGTATTCCGTCACCGACAGCCAGCGACGCTCAAACTGCGCGACACAATTTCCACGTTCGGCGAGGGCGTATTGCACCGGCGGCGAATCGAATGCAGGATATCCCTCGACGATGGCCACCACCGCGCCGGTCGGTCCATTCCAGCCACCGTGAAGAAACGGGGCAATGCGGTGATCCGTTTGGGTCAGGCGATCGGGAATCCCTGCAATGTTGGTGGCGTCAGTTTTCGCAATTGCCGGCGGCGCTCCCCCGGGTAGATACTTTTTGTCATTGGCCGAACCGGTCACCAGTTTGGCGGGAGCATTCGGGAATTCGTACCGACTGACGTAGCTGGTCTCGCCGAGTACTGAAATGCGACCGCGGTTGCCCACCAACCAGCGCTTCAACGTCGCGGGAGCCGCCCCGATATCCGCCCCGTCCGGATCGGACGCCCGATACGGATCGGGCCAGTCACGTGGAATTGGCACACCGCGATTGATGGCGGGACTGTCGGCCCGTGGCCAGACGTTCACCGTCATGCCGTAATCTTCCGGAACGCGAGACAGCATCGGGTCACCATAAAGATCATTCGCGGTCCAACCCGGCGCATAACTCGACCGGCTCGCGGCAAAGTCTTTTCCATTGCGAAATCGTTTCAGGAAGGATGCGGCGTCGGCAGCGCCATTGCTGGCCGACCATTCAAGATTTCCGTCGGCCGCAAAGTCTGTTTGCGGCGAGGGCAGCACTTCACCCGGCATCCCCTGATAATGCACGAAGATGTTGTTGAAGATGCGTCGCGACGTGCCCTTGCCCATCGCCATGCCGAACCCATCGGCGTAATAGCTCCGCCAGGGGGCATCCTTCGTAAGGATGGTGTTGTGATAAATGAACATCGGCTCCCACGCCGGGCCGCCATGGTCGCCACAGGTGCGACCGTACGTCACGATTTCAGATTCCCCCTCCTTCGGCTGCTGGTAATGAACCGGGCGGCGGAAGTCGAAGACGTTGCGATAAATGAAAACACCCGGACCAGTCTGCACGCGATCGGGCAAAACCTTTTGCCGCCCGTGCCCCACGCCAAACGCAAATGTCGTCAGGCAGCGCGACAACAGGTTCTGGTAAACGTGAATCTCCCCCGCCGGTGTCGTGCCGTCGTAGGCCGTGCGATGCGTCACGAAAATCCCGTCGTCGCTGATATTGTCGAGCAGGCTGTGATGAATCTTCGCCCCATCGACATTGCCGATGAACACGCCATCGACGCAGTCGGTGAACTCACACCAGGCAAATTCAAAATCGCGATTCCCGGGGAAAGTGGGTGCCCATTGACTAGCCGCGATGATGCGGGCCTCAATCGCGCGATACTTCAGACTGCCGCGCCACGTCCACGGCGCGGCGATGCCGCGAAATGCCGAGTTCACCGCGCGCAACCCGGTGGTGTTCATCACCCGCAACGCGGATGAACCACCGTAACTCGTCACCCCATCCAGCGTGATGTTAAGCGAACTCTCGATGTCAATGGTCGCTTCGCGCGAACCGCGCACCACGACGTCCTGCAACCGGACAAAGGCCGCATTGGTGACCGTCAGCGTGGAGCCCCCGGCCGAACCGGCAATGACGAGGCGCAGCCTCCGGGGATCGGATTCGCCAACGTAGTTATTCGTGCCAAGGCAGGCCTGCTTCGTATGTGCCAGACGAATGTGGATGCGCCCGGTCGCGCTGTCGTGGAAGACGCCCGGCCCGGAGTAAACGCCATTGCCTTGCGCAGTCTTCGGTCCTTCCAGCGCGGCCAGGTATTCATTCGTGCTGCGCAGGTCCGTGATGAATCGACATCCGTGCAACGGAATCATCGAGTCGGCGAAATTACCGAGCAATCCCGTTGCGTCCTTCCGTCCGTTCAATTCCGGAAACGATCGGGTCGAGCGATACTCGCCCGGCGCGCCGTTCAGAACGGGCTCCCACGCGGATGCCGGATCCGTCTGGAATTCCGGTAGGCCGCCATCGAGAATCGCCAACTCGCCCGGATACGAGCGAATCGTAATGGGTTTATCGGCAGTCCCCTGGCAGTGGATGACAATCTTTTCGTGGTAGATGCCGCCGCGAAGGATCAAGGTATCGCCCGGCAGCAACCGCTTGACCGCGCCTTGAACTGATTGCCACGGTTGTTGTTCCGATCCGCTGTTGCCATCCGCGCCCCTTTCGGCGTTCACAAAATACGTTTGTTCCGAAACGAGGGGCCGCGTGGAAACCGGCGGCAATGGACGCATCGGTGCATGCGTCAGATAATCTGCAGACATTCCGCCCGAGAGGGTGGCCAACCAGAGGACAATCGTCAGGCGCAGATGCATGTTGGCATTAGACCAGCAGTTCTCCGCCCTGTCTTTCCAAAAACACCGAACTCGTCCATTTCCGCGGTTTGCGACGCGTCACGGGCAACGCGGCACGATCTTCGAAAACTGGTTTCTTAAGTCTCAGTTGGCGACTTAGCCAGTGGCGACGTAATCATCCGGACAGGGCGGAAGCAAATGAACCTCTGATTCCCCGGACACATCCAAACTCAATCGCGTTGCCGGGAACTGCGCCCTCAGCGAGGTCGCAACCGGCAGGTCCGAGACCTGCCCCACACCGCGAAGCTCCGCCACTGGAAGACGCGAGTTCGTGGGTTTCATGCCGCACAATTCTCGTACCCGGATTCGCCTGACTTCGGTTACGAGTGGGTGATTGATTCGACAGACTGCCAGGCTTGCGCTCAAGAGGCTCGCGGTTGGCCCAGCCGAAATCATCGAATCCATCAACGACGGGTCCGTGATGAATCTGAAATGAAGAGACCCATGACTACCCGTTTATCGGGTTGTCGATTGTCGAGACAGAGCCGGTTATGAATTGATGACTATTGCAGAATCGTTTCGGAATGATACACCATGAACGCGCCGGATGACGCACACCAGCGTGGCAACGACCTACGTCAGGCTTTCTGACCAGCAACACAAGAAGACCAATTCTCAAAATGAAGATTACCAGACTGTTCATGGTGTGTCTTTTGACCCTTGTCGGCCAGGGGACGAACGCGCAGCCGCCTTTTTCGGGCACGATTTTTATCAACCCGGACATCATCACCACGTCGGACCCGACCACCTTCACGGGAGCAACCTACGCTGGACGTGGTATGCGCCTCATGTTTGATCGGCGCGTTAACAACTTTATCACCCTGGACGCTTACCTGTTCAACGCGACTTTCAACGACGGATTGCAATCAGAGATTCAAGTCAACCCGGAATTCGGGAACACCAACGCGGCATCTATTGAAGCCGACAAGTATGCAAT
>CALBIE010000294.1 GCA_937893495.1 uncultured Verrucomicrobiales bacterium
CTGCACCTCCGGCTTGGGCGTCAGCACCGAGGTCGGCTCAGGTTTCGGTGCCGGCAACTTGGCTTCCGGGGCTTTTCGTGATTCTTCTTTGTGGCCAGCGACGGCACCTTTCTTCTTCGCCAAAGTCAATTGCTCCGCGATCTCCTTCGACTCTTCCAGTTTTCCAATCATGTTCTCCATCTCTGCCTGGAATGCCTCACTGACGTCGGACGCGGTCAAAGATCTTCGGATGCGCTCGCTGGGATTAAGCTTGGCTTGTTCATCTTTGAGGTGCTTCAAGTTTTGCTTCAAGCGATTGACCAAACGCTTTCGTGCCTCATCCGGGATTTCGCCAAGTTGATCGGAATCCACTAAGGCCTTGAGGGCGGTCACAAATTTCTTCGCCATCGGTTGGCGATCAGCGATTTCTTTTTTTGATTCGTATTTACTGACATCCTCCAGAGAGATTGCCTGTGACTGACCCGGTGCCGGTCGGGCTGTTTCGACGAGGCGACGGGAAACCGCGCGTTCCTTTTTCGGGAGGCTCTTGTTTTTTACTGTCGGTGCCGCGACCGTGCGGTTGTCCGATACAATCTCGGACTCTTCGCTCAATCCATTCATCCGTACCGACTCCCGAGCCAGTCGGGATACCGGTTGACCGGCTGCAACCGCTCCGTCTGCGTTCAACTTGGCCACGCGGCGGGTTATGTTTTCCTGAACGCCGGCTAAACTGCCGCCGAGGATAATTCTGCCGTCGTCGAGTTGTAGTCCCTGCTGCGGCACCGAATAGAGGGGTACCGCGCCGTTGAGGGATTTGAAATCGACCTTGGGCGCTGGCGACTGGGCAATATCGGAGAAATTTACGGCAACCGACTGTTGGGAACCGTTTGTGCGATTCACCGTGATCTTAGATCCGCGCAATGCTTCACCCGAACGGTTCGCATCGATTCCTGTGCCCTTGACACCGAGCGTGACGCCGCTTTCGTCAAGCTTCTCACTCCCCATGCGTCGGCGTTGACCGGATTCCACGCGCTCCCCGGCAAAACCGCCGACGTCGAAGAGAAATTCATTCACCGCCTCGCTTTTGGCATTGGCCGCCGGCGGCGAAACATATCCGTATCGCGGGGTTGCCAGTGTTCCCGACCGGTCCCTGGAATTGCCGCCACCGGGGGCCGTTTCGTTACCCGCAACCGCTGAATTCTCACCACCAGTGAAGTCCACAATCACTCTACTTTTTGTTCGTGGCAATGGAGTGAAGAAAATGGGGGATTTCTGACCTAGAAGCAAACCGCTCGCCCCCCCTGCGCCGCCACCGGAAACAACCATACTGCTTTCCGAGATCACTGAATCGAGGGAGTCGCGAACCGTTTTTGCATCCAATTCGATGTTCTGCGGAATTGCCGTTTGGTCCGCCACTGGAACACTCCCGGTCGTGGCTTTGCCGGATTCCTTTGGCGCGACGAGTTGAGCGACCTGTTTTTGCTGTTCCTCGGACTGGGCGGCAACCTCACGCAACTTGACGGCTCGGATTTCCACGTTCCGTCCGCTGTCCGACATCTTGGTCTTGAGTTCCGTGCTGCGCTCAAGGGCTTTCGAAACCGCCTTGTCCAGACTGGCGGAAAGGTTGTTCACTCCGGATTCAAACATGAAGGTTCCAGATGGTTGCGCGGATTTGAGGCTGGAGGAAAGCTGCCTCTCACCCGCCATCGTGCCAAGAGCCGTTGATTGTTGTCCGCCGGCAGGTTGCTGAACGAAATATTTACGGTTCTCCGGACCTGGCGCGTCCTTGCCTTCCGCATCGGTGGTGACGATTTGCGCCAACTGATTCAGCGGGCGGGCCCATCCGGTCGGGCGTCTGGCCGCTTCGCGGTCGAAATCCCGATCGGCCGGCATGAATTGGCCCGGCGGAACCTCCGACGGTAGAGCGGAGAATGTCGTTACTGTCGAACTCTTCGCCGCGTAGCCGAACACGAGACCATCGCCATCGCGCGGCATTGCGCCGAATTCATGGGTCGGCGCGCCGGCGGAAGGCTGGGGAACTCGACCGAACAATGATTGGTTGAATCCTTTTGCCACTCCCGCGCCGGCCTGGCCGTACTGGGCGGACCTGGCAAGCTGTTCGTCGGTCGCGATGTAGTCGGCGCGAGATCCTGGATTCGCCTGGCGAAAAAAACGATCGACCGGCGCGGCGTTCTTGTCCCCCATCTGTTTTGCCTCCTGACCTGCGTTTTCGGCAACGCCGGCAATCGTCATTCCACCAAATTGAAGAGGTGGCACCAGTGGTGACGGAGTGGCCGCAACATTTCTTTGATCGCGCGTCGCAGATGCGAACGCGGAGTCCTCCTCACCCACCCTTCGGGCACCCTCTCCCCCAGTGGGGGAGAGGGTTGGGGTGAGGGGGCGACCCGGCTTATCGGCTATGGACGGAATCAAAATCGCGGCGAACGGGGTTGACGCTGATTCGTCAGCCGCTGGCGTCGTGGCGGTTCGCGTGGATGGAACGGGTCGGTCCGCCAGTCGATAGGCCCAGTGCGTACCGGCGTTCAAGGCTGCGGGGTCGGCGGGTTTGCTTTCGAGACCGCGATTCGATTTATCCGCTATCCCGCGGATTGATGCCAGCGTTTCAAGTCCATCGAATCCGGCGGGCTTGTTTGAAGGCGCTTGCACGGATGATTGTTCGCCATCGCGCGGATTTGAAATCACCGACTGCTGACCCACGTACAAGTCCAATTCCGATTTCCTGCGGGAAAGCGAATCGATGACTGCGAATTTCTTCGCTTCATCCACGACAGCATTGACGTCATCGGAACGAAACAGTTTTCCGGTTGCCGGCGGTTCGCTGAAGTACCGGTTGTTCTTTTCGCCACCCGCGCGTCCGCTGCCACTGGCGAAGCCGCGCGCGTTCGGTGTGGACTCAAGCCCGAAGTCGCGCGCCCGGGTGACGGTGGAAGAGGTGTTTCCACCGGGTCCGGCGGAGCGTTGCTCGTCCGCCACGATGTCGGCGAGTGCCAGCAGTTGATTATTGTCCCGGGCTTCGTAACGTCGGCCGTCAGTGATCGGCAGCGGATCGGCCACGGCGGGACCGGAGGCGCGTGCGCCGGCCAGCCATGTGGCCGGTGCTACGAGCGCGTAGCCGAGCGAAGTTTCCCCTTCACCGCGCAAGCTCTTGCCTTTGGTGTCAAATCCTTCCAGTTGAATTGCGTCATCGGCCCAGGTGGTGACGGGTTGGCTGGATGATCTGGCGAGTCGCTGTTGCGCGGGCATGGTGCCGAAGCTGTCACTCGAAGCTTCCGTCTTGGCGAGCAATTGAGGTGCTGCGGTGGGTGCGGACTTGGCTTTTAATTTGTAGGCGAAGCTTTCGTCGCCCTCACGAATGATAGTTTGCTCCATCTGATCCGGCGATTTCGCCAATTTGTCCATCAGGGCAAACCGGCCAAAAAAGCTGTCATGGTTGCGCGACCCGAACCGCCGACTCATCGGCAATTGCAACCAGAGCGCCAGCACGAGACTTGCGGCGATGGCGATGGGAATAGTCCAGGCCGGCGGGCGTTTCAGTTTCGGAAACGGAATGCCCCACTTCCGTTTCGAGTGCGGTGTCTTGATTTTCGACAGCAACGACTCGCGCCGTTCCTTCGATAATTTGATCGGTTCCTCAACGGCGCTGGCTTCAACCGCTGCGCTTTGCGCAGCATCGCGAACGAGGGCGATGGTGCGCTCCATCTCGCGGTAGAAGGCTTTCAGTTCAGTGTCGTCAGCAATCAGTTGCTCCACCTCGGCCACTTCGGCAGGCTCAAGTTCACCCATGAGCAGCGCAATGATGCGTTGCTCGAGCTTTTCTCGGGGAGTTTGATTTTCGGACGGCGCACTCATGTTTGCCTTACGGGGACATCCGGCGCGTTGGATTTCGCGAATCGAAAAGGGGAGCACAGGCCGCCGGCCTGTTGTGTCTGGCGGCCCGCCAGACACTTCGGGGCGCGCGGGTTGCGGTAATCTTTCAAACTGCTGATTGGCAAGAG
>CALBIE010000295.1 GCA_937893495.1 uncultured Verrucomicrobiales bacterium
GACGCTGCGCTCTGCCGCGCGCACTCCAAAACACCGTCAACGATCTCGGCGGAGGTAGCTGCCGAACAGGGTACATGTCTGTCGCGCTGCGACAGACATGTACCCCAAGGCGGGACTCCATGCGAAGGGTCCGTGGTTGCCCGCGAAACAAAAAAGACATCTCTGTTGCAGCGAGTTTTTGCGTGCGGAGGAGGGTGGTGTCTGTCGCGCTGCGACAGACAGGTGCCGCGTCCAGCGGTGCAACGAACCCGACGGACCGCGTCCAAGGTCCTTTCTGAAATGGCTTGCCGGAAGCAGCCTGGTTTCGGGTCGGTTGTGGTAGACGTTTTCGGACGTTCCATTTCACGAACTCGAATCGCGAGTGGACCAGTATCTGATCCAATCCGCCGAAGAAGCTCTGAATGTGTTTGAATTGGAGGCCAATCGCTCTGTGTTTCGGAAGTATTACACCCGACACCGGCGTCTGGTGGATGTGAACCAGGTGGACACCACGATCAAGCTGTTTGGGGAAACCTGGAAGTCACCAATATTCCTGTGTCCGGCAAGCGGCCAGATGGCTTTTCACGACGAGGGCGAAGTGGCCGTGGTGCCCTGGATTGCCTTCCAGACATGGTGAAAGCGGTGAACGGTCGCATCCCCGTCATGATTGACAGTGGTTTTCGCAGGGGCACGGATGTTCTGACCGCGCTGGCTCTGGGTGCCACCGCCGTGGGGATCGGTCGGCCATACTTATAAACGACCAGGGGTTGGGGCGGGCACAGGCTGCGCCGGTGGCTTCAAATCGTCCATCCGGCGCGATACTCGCGGCGGAGGAACGGATTCGCCATTTCTGAGTTTGTGAACCGCAGTTCGTTGGAATCCCAAAGCAGTTTCTGAGTGGTTAGTTCCTCGCGCAGTTGCATGCGCAGGGCAACGTTCCCCAGGAGGACCGCTTCGGCCAGTGGTCCGGCAAAGTCGAAGTTCGATCCGGGCAGTGGGCCGCCCTGACAGCCCTTGGCCCATTCGCCGTGATGATTCGCCACGCGGGGGATGGTCTTCGGGACATCCCCGACCTCCCGGCGGCGGGATTTTGGAAAAAGTCCGCCGCCCAAAAGGACTCCCTTGTCGCCAATCAACAGCCGGCCGTTCGTGCCCATCGCCGGACCTTCTTCCAAGATGTCGGGTCGGGCCGGACGCAGGCCGCCATCGTACCAGACGAGTTTCAGTGGCGGCATTTCAAGCCCTCCGGCGGCGGCGCCCTGCTGGCCGCGGATGTGAGCGTTGGTCGCTTGTACCGAGGCGTCACGGGCCGGGAACTCGTAGGTGACCATGGACGCAAGCGGATAGGTTTCCTTGTTCACCCGCGACGAGCTGGCCTGCACGCTGGTGGGTGCGCCCAGTTTCAAGGCTCGGAAAACAGGATCCATCGCGTGACACCCGATATCGCCCAGCGCGCCCGTCCCGAAATCCCACCAGCCGCGCCATTTGAACGGAAGATAAGCCTTGTGATAGGGGCGTTCCGGTGCGGGGCCGAGCCATAGATCCCAGGCCAGTGTGTCCGGCACGGGGGGCGTGTCGCTGGGTCGGTTCACGCCTTGGGGCCAATACTCCCCGAACAACCCGTTGGACGGGCGGTCGGTCCAGATATGCACTTCGCGCACCGCGCCGATCGCTCCCGACCAAACCAGTTCGCAAAGGCGGCGCGTTTCTTCGCTCGCCTGGCCCTGGTTGCCCATCTGCGTGACCAGTCCTTTCTCTCGCGCCACGGT
Source organism: uncultured Verrucomicrobiales bacterium (assembly GCA_937893495.1). Taxonomy (GTDB): domain Bacteria; phylum Verrucomicrobiota; class Verrucomicrobiia; order Limisphaerales; family JAYPXF01; genus CALBIE01. The sequence continues at coordinate 1,749 of CALBIE010000295.1, forward strand.
GGCGACACGTCGCGCCTCCCAGACGGAGTGCGTGAGCGGTTTCTCGCAGTAGACATGTTTGCCCAGTTGCATGGCCGCCACCGAAGCAAACGCGTGCACATGATCGGGGGTGGCCACGACCACGGCATCGATGTCCTTCTGTTCTTCGAGCATCCGGCGGTAATCCTTCCACTGCCGCGCTTTGGGGAACTTCCGAAACGTGCCGGCCGCGTGCGCCCAGTCCACGTCGCAGAGGCCGACGATGTTGTGGTCGGGAAACTGGGTGATGTCGTGTCCGCCCTGGCCGGCGACACCGACGCCCGCAATGTTCAGTTTGCCGTTCGGTGGGGTTGCGCCGTTGAGCCCCAGCACATGCCCGGGCACAACTTGAAAACCCGCCGTGGCGATGGCGAGACCGCTCATGAATTGGCGGCGAGTAATCGGGTGAGTCGCAGCTGTTTTGGAGGAGCGGGGCGTGCAGGGAAGTTTTTTCATAGTCGATAATCCTGGTTTTTCAGCAAGTTCGCCGCCACTTATAAAGTGTTGGGTGAGTGACGCTGTCGCCTCCGCCTGGGGTCACGGGGATCGACACCCGGGCGATAAGCGGCGTCCGCAGGCGGTCATGAGCAGGCGTGGGGTTCACGGGCGTGACGATCATTTCTGGGATAAGCCAATCATAATCGGGACATCGGCGGCTTGATGAGGATCAAGGTTCCTGGAAACCGCGCCCCGCGCAAATACAAAATTCTGCGTTTTCTCTGAGGTTGAGGATTCTTGTCTTACGCCCCAAGCCATCGCCGATTTCACTCCGTACTTTACTTGGTACAACGGCGACCACTACCATTCGGGGATCGACTGCGGCACCCCCGATCAAGCGCACAAAGGCTTGAGGCAGGAGTTAGGATGAGATATGAATTCTGATCAGAGAAGCAGAGCCGCGTTGGTAAAGGCAAATCGGGTTCGAAAGAAAGTCCTTGAACGTCGATATACGTTCGACAGCTGCCGGGACGACTTGGATCTGGCCCGATCTGTCAGTGACGGTACAACCCCGAACATGAAGCAGGGGGATCCAAACTTTCACGCCTACGCGGCGACCTTGAATGTGGCCGGGACCTTTGCGACCCAGGCGTTGGATCTGCTGGAGTTGACCGCGTTCAACAACAAGCTCGCCGACCTTCAGGAGAGTTACATGCCGGGTTATCCCCCGCTCAGTCCGGTCACAACATCGTTGTTTCAGGCGTGGATGATCTTGGACGGGACCGATTCCGCCACCAGCCTGAGCATCGGCCAACTGTTTGCGGACTACGCGGCAACGGACAATTCCATGGCGGACCTGCGCGAGGCGCTGGATGTACTGAATGCGTCGTATTGCTCATTTTACGAAGTGACGCACGTGGGCGAGAATCGGATCAAGCTGTGGGACATTCCAGGCCGCAAGGAGATCTTTGGTTGGAATTCCAGTGGCTACTCCGGTCAGGTCGGCGAAGTGTGGTACGTCCGGGTATTGCCTCCGATTCTAAGCCAATCGGATTGTTGGGTCACACTCAATACTCCCTACGTTTTCCGAAAAGGAGGCCGTCGCCCTTGGGAGGAGTTCTTCGAACGGGTGATGAAGCTGGCAGATGGTTCCAATTCCGTCCCGCAGAACTACCTGAAATACGGGAAGTTTCTCGGATATTGGCTGGAGTTTGTTTTCCAGGCCTATTGCAGCCATAATGACAATGCGATATTCGTTGCGGGATTTCCGGACAAACCCGATTCCCTGCCGCATTCCGAGCACGGACAAAAACTCTGACGGATTGACATATGTCTCTTGGTCGAAATGATCCCTGCCCTTGTGGCAGTGGGAAGAAGTACAAGAAGTGCTGCCTCGGTAAAACGGGTAACGCCCCCGAGTCGCAGATTTCCGAAGCTGTCGAACCTCGTTTTTTTTCTCCCGCCTCCAGCTACTATACGCAGGCGGCCCTGGCCGAAGCCTTGAAACCCGGTGGGGTGGTCCGCATCCACCCCTCGAAACATTGCGCGATCCGGAAGGAAACGCCGATCGCCGGGGTGACTTGGGGATGCTCTGCTTCAACCTTGGGCGGGATGCGGACGCGGAAGAACACTGCCAGCAGTTGATCCGTGATTTCCCGGAAAAGGCGATCGGCTATGGCGCACTTGCAGATGGCCTGCTCCGAGATTCCGTCCATGTCGTCCAAGATCGCGCCAAAGTTGAGCGTGCTATCCATATCCTCCAACAAGCCATTGCCTATCCGGTCGAGGATGCCAACGATTTTGACGTGCCGTTACGCTTGACCAAAGCACGAAAACTCCTGGGAACGGGATCCATTGGATGATGGAGCTCGTTTCAACACGCAGATTGGAAAACTAAGAGCCTGTCTCAAATGGGTTCTTGGTATTGACAATACAATTGGCGCAGTGCTCTTCGTTGGTGGCGCGCACAGCAAGCTCCACGAACATCCTTGTCTACTCGCACCGAAGGGAAAGTCCCGGGCATTCGGTGGCTTACACCGTGATCGACGAACTGCGGGAGGGAGTCGTCCCGTGGGCGATTCCCTGGCCCTGTGTGCATGAGTATATTGCGATCGTGACGCATCCCAAGATTTTCAAGAAGGCCACAACCCTTGCCCAGGCCTTCGCTTGCATCGATGCCTGGAGAGCCGCCGGCAACCTTCAGTTTCTTGGTGAGAACGGTTCCTATCTGGATCAGCTTCGAGACCTTGCGATGCAGGGAAAGGTCAGGGGTCCTCGAATTCACGACGCCCGGATTGCCGCGCTCTGTTTGAGGCACGGGGTTAAGGAACTCTGGACGGCGGATCGCGATTTCTCGGCTTTTCCACGCCTCAAGACACGAAATCCGTTGGTGACTTCTTGAGTTGATAAAGGGGCCGCTCGGGGTGTTCATTCGGTGTAAGAGGGTGTCTGAAAACTCTGATTCCATGGTAGACGCCGAGGGGACGAGGCTCCAAATGCTCTGGAAATCGCCCGGTTTGGCGGTTGAAAAAGTGAGCTTTCTTACGGCGGCTCCTACTTTTCAGGGTTTGAATCAGGGAATGCATCGACGGTCTGCGGTCCGCTGACCTATCCCCGGGTCTTCAGGAAATCATGCATGCGCACGACGGTGGCTCGGAACAGCTTGTTCCTATTGTTTCATTTGTAAGAGACCCATACGACAATTCCGAACGCGAAGCTGGAGGCAATCAGACAAATCCCAACGCCGATCGGATCGACGACGAAGAACGTCTGGATGATGCCGACGATCCCGGTGGCGAAGCATCCGACGACACCTAAACCCGGTGCAAGAGCTGAATTTTCGTGAGCGTTCTTTTTTGATTCCATATGTCGTCTTTCGTTTGAAGGAGTTGATCCAAAGCCATCCTACCTTGCGACCGGCATTGCATGCAAACCAAGCTCGAAAATTTCCAGAGAACGTTATGGGAAATGAATAGCCGGTTGGAATCAGGCTGTCTCCGGCACAGTTCCGCGTCCGCTCATTCCCCCGAACGAAGTTCGATCGCCCGCAGCAGCCGCATTGGGTGATCGGTTTGGATCACGTCAATTCCCCAATCCATTGCCTGCAAATAATCTCCGACGCGTTCATGTTCGCCGAGCGCATCGGAATACACAAGAATACCCAGCGCATGGCAACGATCGATCAGCTCTTTTGAAAGGATGCTCCATTTGACGTCGAATGCGTAGGGGTTCAAACGTGCGGCGATTGGATCCACATCCCCGGGTGATCCCAAAGGCGGCAGCGTGCGAATGCGTGGATCAATTGCTTTGAGCCGCATCAGATACGGCACGGACTGATAAACCACGGTTCTCTCCGCCATGTGGTGCCGATTCACCGCTTCGGCGAGGGCTTCCGGGGAAATCGCCTTGGCGTCGAAGTACAGGTCCACTTTACCTTCGATGTCGGATAGGAATGTTTCCAGTGTCGGCATCCGTGTGTCCGCGAAGGGGCGACCGAATTGGATCCCGGCACTGAGCGTTTCGATCACGCTCGAGGGAGTGTTTGAAATCGGGCCCGTTCCTGAGGTGCATCGGTCCAGGGTGCTGTCGTGCAACAGGTAGAACATGCCGTCGCTTGTGGATCGAACATCGAATTCAACCAGGTGCGCCCCGAGCCGAAGCGCCTTCTCGAACGCAGGCAGGGTGTTTTCCGGTGCGTAGCGTCCGGCACCGCGATGAAGGGAAAAGCGCACCGGTGCTTTTTTGAGGAGCCCCCACAGCGTGTGGGCGAGCAGTTCCTCCGGCAAATCGGTCTGATACCAATCCGCCCGGGCCTGCAGTCCCTTGTTCCAAAAATTGTGAGTGTCCCAGCCCCCCAACACCTTGATCTGAACCTTGATTCCGAGGTCGTGAAACAGGCGGGTTGTTTCGGGTGTGATTTCCGGAGCGTCGATTTCGACAGCGGCGAGGTGATTGGATTCCACCCAGCTTTGAATTCCAAAGCCGGAGTGCCATTTCGTCATGAGTGCGATTTTTCCGCGGGCGATCTCGTGGATGCGCCGCAGATTGTCCGGAGAATCGTAAACAACGGTCTGATGTTCCATTCCAGCCGCAAGAATTTCTTGAGCGAGCTGTTCGGGGTTCACGCGTTTGCAGTCGAGGTACAGGTTGAGTTTTCCCTTGCAGAGATCGAAACATTCCTGAAGTGACAACGGAGGTTCGCCAGCGAAACGCGGTGCGAAATAGGAGCCCACATCCGCCGTTTTCAGTTCCTCCAAATCGTGCTCGGAGACCCGCCAGGCTTCGTCCGTTCCGGTCGACAGTCGGTCTCCGTGTGAAAGAAGGTGTTTCCCGTCCAGAGTCAACCGAACATCCACCTCAGCCCATTCGAAACCATCCTCAATGCATCGGGTGAGCGCGGACCGGGTATTCTCAGGGGCTTGAGTTGTCCCGCCGCGATGCACCATGACCTGGAACGGTCTCGGAGGTTGAACCGGTTCGAAAAAAGCGAAACGATCGGCTCCCCGAACAACGGGGGCCATGCATAGGAGGAGGATGAGCCGGACGATGCTCATGGGCTCAGGGTCGTGCCGTGCTTCGAACGCGATAACAATCTCGCCATCACGCCGCTAATTTACTTTCCGAGTCGAACGTTCCATCAGCCAAAGTGCATCCTGATTGTTTGGGGATGCCACGTTCAACGGAATCAGCTGGCCCTTGGTGAGGGCGGGCATGGTTCTTGGATCGGTCCACTTTTTGATTTCGGAATGACCGTCGGCAAAGGACAAGCCGCCGGCGTTGTTATGATAGCTGGCCGGGTAATCAACGAGTTTCCATGCCTGCGGCCGGTCCGGGTATCCGGACATTCCAACCACCATCTCGCCGTCGTTCATGCTGTCCTCGCGTTCGTCCATAAAAAGCCAGGTGGCACTCGGCCCGGGTTCAATCAGATCGCTCGATTTTTTGTAGATCCGGAACCCGGCTCCAAATCCCTGCACGTCCGTTGAGTTGAACCATCCGTTCATCGAAAGGCTGCGCACGCGGGGGCGGACGGTGCCGCTCACTGTGACCGTGCTTTTGTCTGCGGGGCATTTCCAGACCCCCGGGCTGCCGCCACAATAGTCCCAGAGAAGACTCTTGGTGATATCCTGTTCGATGTCCCAGTTGCTTCGATTGGAGCCGCTGAAGTTGAGCGAACCATGCACCCACTCGTTGGGGCCGTAGGATTGCGGAAGAAAATCGTCACTGTCGTCCACATACAACTTCCAAGCCAGGGTCATCTGGCGTCCATTGTTCAGGCAGGCGATGCCGTGCGCTTTGGCTTTCGCTTTTCCCAGGGCCGGCAGCAGCATGCCAGCCAGAATCGCAATGATTGCAATCACGACGAGCAACTCGATCAGGGTGAAACCGGTATTGCGACGGCCGATAGTCGTCAGCGGGAAACGTATTTCTGTTTTCATTCGAATGGGTTCGTTGTGGGTAAGGGACTGGATGTCAACACGGGGAGGAAACCCGGAGGAGTGCACGTGGCATCTTCATAAGAGATGATGTCATGATCCATGAGGTGAGGCGTTTCCGCAAGTGAATCCGG
>CALBIE010000296.1 GCA_937893495.1 uncultured Verrucomicrobiales bacterium
TTGCAATTGGCCCTAAAGCCTGGAATTTCTGCGCTCGCCTCCGAGCAGTTGGGCCTGCCTTCGAAAAATGAAACCGTTCATCGAACATCAAAGCGAGATGACCCGCCGTTACTTCTTCGGGAAGACGGCGAAGGGCATCGGCACGGCCGCGTTGGCCGGTTTGCTCGGGCATGAACTTGAGGCGGACAATCAGGGGCAGCGCATTCAAACCAATCGCTTTGTCCCAAAGGGCTTCCCTCAGTTTCAACCCAAAGCGAAACGAGTCATTTTTCTCTTCCAACACGGCGGTCCATCGCAGATGGATACGTTCGACTACAAACCGTTTCTGCGCACGGTGCATGGTCAGGAGATTCCGAAATCAGTCAGAGGAAACCAGCGGTTGACCGGGATGACAGCGGGACAGGTGGCGTTTCCGGTGATGGCTTCGCCGTGGGAATTCGAGCGGCACGGGCAGGGCGGGGCATGGGTCAGCGAGTTGATGCCGCATACGGCGCGAGTCATCGATGAGTTGTGCGTGATCAAGTCGATGACGACGCCACAGATTGACCATGATGCGGCGACGACATTCATGCAGACGTGTCTGCAATTTCCAGGACGCCCGAGCGCGGGTGCCTGGGTGTCGTACGGACTGGGAAGCGAGAGCCAGAATTTCCCGGCGTTCGTCGTGCTGGTGTCCAATGGCAAGCCCAGCAGCATTCCGATTTATGATCGGATGTGGGGTAGTTCGTTTCTGCCATCGAAATTTCAGGGCGTGCGGTTTGGTGGAACAGGAGAACCGGTTTTGTATCTCAATAATCCGGACGGAATGTCGCGTTCGATCCGGCGGAGGACGCTGGATGATATTGCGGTCTTGAACGAATTGAACTTCCAGGAATTCGGTGACCCGGAGATCCAGACGCGCATCGCCCAATACGAGATGGCGTTTCGCATGCAGACATCCGTCCCGGAATTGGCGGACGTCTCGGACGAACCGGAAAGCACGTTTCGGCTTTACGGGGAGGATGCGCGAAAACCCGGCACTTACGCCTACAACTGTCTGATGGCGCGGCGAATGGCGGAACGCGGCGTTCGCTTTGTGCAGCTATTTCATCGGGGTTGGGACGCGCACTTCAACATTCCCGAGGATATGCCGCGTCAATGTGGACAGACCGACCAGGCGAATGCCGCCTTAATCATGGATTTGAAGGCGCGTGGATTGCTGGATGACACACTGGTGGTCTGGGGTGGCGAATTCGGGCGGACGGTATTCTCGCAGGGTTCGAATCCATCGCATGAAAAATTTGGCCGCGACCATCATGGACGTTGCTTCACCATGTGGCTTGCCGGCGGCGGTATCAAAGCCGGAATCACGCATGGTGAAACCGACGACTGGTCCTACAACATTGTGTCCAAGCCGGTGAGCGTTTACGACCTTTACGCAACGATGTTTCATCAACTTGGCATCGACCACGAGACGCTGACGCATCGTTTTCAGGGTCGCGACTATCGGATGACGGATTTGTATGGCAAGCCGGTGAGGGAAATCATCACTTGACCGATACGATTGGAATCGGACGGGCACACGCATTATCTGGTGAATGACTTCCAACCGGCCGTTGAACCTCTATTTGCCAATTGTAACCACCGAGGTCAGGAGGCGGAGTTTCGGAAGTTTTGAAACCGTCAAGTCCGCCTCCTGACCTCGGCGGCTACTTGTTGAACGCATTGCTTGGCGTCCGCGCTGGTTCGAATTCGTGAATACCGACTGGAGTATCGCGTGCGAAACAGTCTGCATGAAATCGAAAGCGGTCTTGAATCTTATTGCGCGTAAAAGCTTTTCACGGATGATTGGCGCATGATTATCCGACGACGTTTTGGTTTGGGCGCGATGATGACAATTTTCGTGCTGTTGGCAATTCCGACCGGCCTGATTGCACAACAGCAGAAGAAGACGGAAGGCAAGAATGCCCGAATGCCTTTGCAACGTCCGGTCCCGCCGGGATTCAAGCTGGTCAAGAATCAGGATTACGGCGGCAAGGGGAATCCACGGCAGATGCTCGATTTGTATCTGCCCGTGGACAAGGCGGACAAGCGTCCGCTGATCGTCTGGATTCATGGTGGCGGTTGGAAGAACGGTAGCAAGGAGCGCATGCCGATGGATTGGCTGTTACAAAAGGGCTACGCGATCGCGAGCATCAATTATCGGCTGAGTGACGAGGCAAAGTTTCCGGCGCAGTCGCACGATTGCAAAGGGGCGGTTCGCTGGCTGCGCGCGAACGCCGGGAAGTTTGGTTACGATGCTTCCAAGATTGGGATTGCGGGGAGTTCTGCAGGGGGGCATCTGGTGGCGTTGCTGGGTGTCAGCGGTGATGTGAAGGAGATTGAAGGTGATGTCGGCGGGAATCCGAAATATTCCAGTCGCGTGCAGGCGGTGATTGATTTCTTTGGCCCGACGGATTTCCTCACCATGGTGGATCAACCGAGCCGGATTGATCGCAGCGGACCGGATTGCCCCGAGGCCTTGCTGATTGGCGGGACGGTGAAAGAGAATCCGGACAAGGCACGAGCGGCTTCGCCCTCGACGTATGTGACGAAAGACGACCCGCCGATTCTGATTTACCAGGGAGATAAGGATCCCTTGGTGCCCTGGAAGCAAAGCACCACCTTTCATGCGCAACTGCAGAAGGCCGGCGTGGTGTCCGAACTGGTGATGATCAAGGACGGCGGCCACGGCGGGCGGGAGTTCATGGCCGCGGATGAAGCGCGCGTGAAGCAACTCGCCTTTCTGGACAAACACATCAAGGGTAAGTGATGCCAGATGCCGCGATCGGTTTCTGGCGCGAGATAGTCGGAATCGGCCTCGTGCTTGGTGTACTCTGGTTTCTGGCCCGACGGGCGGCTCGCGATGCGGTGCCGGATTTTGAGATTATACTGTCATGGGCCGACGATTGTGAACCGGAGACGCGGGATGCCGTCGTTGATAAGATTCTGGAGGATTTGGACCGGTGCAAGGCGATCCCCGGAATCCGGCACGCGGGCATCGAGGAACGTGGTGAACAGGTCAGGCTCTATTTTCACGGGAAAGATGTGGACGAGATCGAGCGAGGGGTAAAGAGTGCCATGGGTTTCAGTCCGACTTTTAAGGAAGCATATGCCGTGAGGCATCGGGGCGATTCCAAGGTACAGGGGGAACGAATTCCGTGGCCGGTGAGGCGCGGAGGACAGTGAATCCGAATTTCATTTCCGTCTTCGTCCTGATCCGATCAATAGCGGGTGGCCGCGCGAATCCGGGATCTTTGTTGGAGTTCACGCTTTAGCGTGTCCGGGAGACCTTCCGTCGTAGTGCAGGCATCCTGCCTGCACCAAACTGTTGCCGTGCTGACAATGCTCCGAGTCAACCTACATCTGCGGTTGGAAATACCATCCGTTTCACAGGCGAGACGCCTGCGCTACGGGCGGCGGGTTCCCGGAAATGTTTCGCTCCGACCACGCTTCTGCGGAATGAATTCCGCGCCCCGGCCCGGATGGCCGGCCACCGCTTGAATATGGTGTAACGCCTTGCGTCGGATGCGCGTCCTGACATTATATGGCAATGCTTCACCGGACCGGTTTGATATTAACCCTGGCGCTTTGCGGAACCCTTGGCGTTTCTGCCGAAACAGCTTTGCCGGAACCCGTTTTCTACCGTGGCATCAACATCAACGGTCCGGCGCTGGTGATTGACGGCCGGCAATGGGAGGGGAAGGGCGCGGCGAATTACGAGAACCGGGATCGGCCGATCGACGCGCAGCAGGTGCCGCTGAATCCACCGACGGATCCCGCTCGGGCGCAGATGTTGAAGGCGTTCACCTACACGCCGAACGGAAAGAACCGGGCGGTGCTGACATCGCTTCCGCCGGAAACCTATTCGGTATTCCTGCACGCATGGGAGGACAACTACCCGGCCGTATGCGATGTCTTCGTCAACGGGCGCAAGGTGCTGGCCGGTCACAACAGCGGCACGGGCGGCTCGTGGTATCGACTCGGTCCCTGGCCGGTCGAGGTGGCGGATGGACGGATCGAAATCACCAGCCAGGGTGGTCATGCCAACTGGTCGGGCATCGAGATTTGGAAGGGTCGGGTCGAGAAGGGTTCGATTGCCGCCGCGCCGAAATGGTCGCAGGCGCAAGTCCACTTCTTTGAAAGCAAGGTACGGCCATTGCTCGCGGCGAAGTGTTACGATTGTCACAGCGCCCGGGTCGCGAAGGTGAAGGGCGGTCTCATGCTCGACAATCGAGCGAGCGTTTTGCGCGGTGGCAGTGGCGGGCCGGTCATCCTGCCGGGCAGTCCCGATGCGAGCCGATTGATCAAGGCGATACGATATCAGGATAAGACCCTTCGCATGCCGCCCACGGAGAAGGGTGGCAAGCTCGACACCCACGAGATTGAGGCACTTACCGAATGGGTCAGGATGGGCGCGCCGGATCCGCGTGATGGCGAGGCATTGCTGCCAAAGAAGTTCGATCTGGCGGAGGCGCGGAAACATTGGGCGTATCGACCGGTCGCAAAGGCTGCTGCCCCTTCCGCGCGGAATTCCGGTTGGCCGGTGAATGACGTGGACCGGTTCATCCTATCACGCCTCGAACAGGCACACGTCCGCCCGAATCCCGATGCACCGATTCACACGCTCATCCGACGCTCCAGTTTTGATTTGATTGGGCTACCACCCACGCCCGAACAAATCGCCCGATGGAGCGCGCGCTTCAAGACTATCGGAACGAATCTCGCCATGGGTGAATTGGTGGAGGAGCTGCTCGCCTCGCCGCATTACGGCGAGCGTTGGGGGCGACATTGGATGGATTTGGTGCGCTATGCGGACACGACGGGCGACAACTCGGACTATCCGGTGCCGCAACTCTATCGGTATCGCAATTACATTATTGATTCGTTCAACGCCGACAAACCCTACGACCAATTCATCCGTGAACAAATTGCCGGGGATTTGCTGCCTGCAAAGAATCAGGCACGGCGCAACGAGCAGGTTATCGCGACCGGCTACGTTGCCAGCGCGCGGCGGTTCGGTTCCGTGGTTGACCGCTATCCGACTCATCTGACGATCGAGGACACCCTCGATAATTTGAGCAAGACCTTCATGGGAATGACGCTTACCTGCGCCCGTTGTCATGACCACAAGTTTGAGGCGATCTCCATCGAGGATTACTATGGGCTGTATGGCATCTTCGCGAGCACGCTTTATGCCTTTCCCGGGATTGAGTTGCTGAAGGTGCAAAAGGATTTTGTGCCACTTATATCGCAGGCGGAGCAGGATCGACTGTTGGGTTCGTTCCGGAAAAAGGAGCAGGAACTTCAGAAGCGCCACGACGAAGTCCTCGCGCATCGCAATCGACTGGAGAAGGAAAAGGATCTGGTAAACAACCGCATCGGCAAAGCGCAGGGGACTGAAAAGGAGGAGTTGTATCGCCGATTGAATGAATTCGAAGCGCAGATTGTTACGGCGCGAGGACAGATTCGCACGGCCGCCGGGGCCATCGAAAAACACAAGCTGAGTTCGCCCTCCGTTGCGAATGCCTACGCGGTGCAGGACGGCACGGTGTCGAACGCGCGCCTGCAGCTTAAGGGTGAGCCCGAACAACTCGGCGCCGAAGTGCCGCGCAAGTTCATCGATGTCCTTGGCGGACAACGGTTGTCCGGCGATGCAGTCGCGACGAGTGGACGTCTCCAACTGGCGGAATGGATTGCAGACGCGAAGAATCCGCTGACGGCACGGGTCATGGTCAATCGCATCTGGCAATTTCATTTTGGCAAAGCGTTGGTGGAAACGGTGAGCAACTTTGGTGTGCGCGGATTGCCGCCGAGTCATCCTGAATTGCTCGATTGGCTGGCGGCGGAATTCGTGGCCAGCGGCTGGTCCATCAAACACGTTCACCGTTTGATCATGAATTCCCGGACGTATCAGCTTTCCAGCGAAGATACCGATGCGAGTCTTGCACTCAATGCGGACAACAAATTGCTGTGGCGCTTCAATCGTCAACGTCTCGATGCCGAACAATTGCGGGACGCCATGATGTTCGTGAGCGGCACGCTCGATTTGCATCCGCTCACAGAAGCGCATCCGTTTCCGAAGATGGGCAAATGGGAATTCACCCAGCATCACCCGTTCAAGGACAGTTATCCGACGAGCAAGCGGGCGGTTTATCAGATGACCAGGCGTCTGACGGTGGAGCCCTATTGGCAGACCTTTGACGGACCGGACCGGAATCAGAGCAC
>CALBIE010000297.1 GCA_937893495.1 uncultured Verrucomicrobiales bacterium
CCTGAAAGCCTTCGTAGAACTCGGCAACCTGCTGTTTAGGATTATTCGACATGAAAGTGTATTGTTGCGGCAACTGATGCCAAAAAGCAATCCGTGCCAACTTACATTGATCGAGGTTTGATGGCGGATACAATAATTGTTCTGCCAAGGAGCAGGTCGGTGGAATTCATGGCTCTGACCAGAGGGGCGTTCTCCCTGTCGATTGTGTGAAACCGGTTGGTTTCCTTCCGCCATGCGAGCGCTCCAAACAACCTGATGGGTAACCACCACAGGATAAGTTTGAAGATTCCCGATCGCTGAAATTTATCGACATAGGGAGTCACACTCTCAAAGCCGGCGTCGATGAGTGAATGCGCGACGTAAAACCAGGATACCGGATTGATATGACCACCGGTGGAATAAAGAGCGCTGTTGCGGACCGGTAGCGGATCGAAAAGGTTCCAATAACCGAACCACAAGAACCTGAGCCGGGAATTGATGTTGAGGATGTTTGGCGTGCTGAGTATGCACAGTCCACCGGGTTTCAATACTCGAAAAATCTCGCGTAATGTTTCGCGATAGTGTTCCAGATGCTCAATGACCTCCGTGGCTGTCACCCGATCAAATTTTGCGTCCGGGTAGGGTAGGGGATCAAGATTGAGGTTCGCCTGATCAACTTTTTGACCGGGAACGGCCAAAAGGTGATCCGTGTAATCGCAGACACTGGCTGATCCGGCAAATTTTTGATTCAGCATCGACAGCAATTCACCCCGACCCGCGCCAATCTCCAGATAGGAATTGATTGGATGGCCGTGCGAGTGATCTGTCGCGAGTTCAATGACTCGACTGTGGACTTTCTCCAGACTCATTGGCGGCGAGAATAGCGCTAACTCAGGAAGACCTCAAACTTTTGGAAATTCGAATTTGAGCCACGTTGAATTATCTGACTTTTGGATTTGTCAAAAAAAGGCCACTCTTCGAGCCTGGTTAATCGGGAACACAAAATTAATGAGATTGATTGTTGAATGTATGGGGAGACGGAATCGATGGATATTCGGAATCGTGATTGCTATCGGGGCGGTTGCGGGGATCGGAGATGACCATGGAAATGCTGCTGCTTCCAAAAAGCTGAAATCCAATGTCCAGGAGCATTTGTTGCAGCGGGATTTTCCGTTCCAACGGGCCGCGATTCGCGCTGAATTCCCCAAGGGCAATCTGGCTGCCAAGGGGATCGCCATTCGGGTTGGCGATGATGCGGCGATGTTGTTCGACACGGACCTGCTGCGGATGGCCGCGGGTTGGACGGGAGGATTTATCACCACGAAAGGCGTCAGTTTCGATGGTGGGCATGGTCAGCATCCCGGCATTGATGGTGAACAGAAATTTGGGCTTGGAAACCAACCGGGTTGGGCGGACGCATCAGGGGCATTCACGGATCCCCGGCCCGAGCCGTTCGGTCCGTTGCCGGCTTCGTGGTGTCGATGGGATGGCATCTATGTCCATGACATGAAGGTTGTGCTGGCTTACACCGTTCACGGGACCGCCATTCATGAGCAACCTTCCTCTGATGGCAGTGTCTTTACCCGGACGTTTCACTTTGGAAAAAACCGGACTGCCCTCAAGTTGGCGCTTTGTCAGATCGGCAATGGCGGTCCCGATATCCAGATTGGGATGACGGGAAAGAAAGGGGTTCACGTTGAAACTGCCGAAGGTTTGAGCATCGCAACCATACCCGCCGGATTTGGTCCGGCCCTGATCTCCATCGTGATTGCGCCAAAAGGTGATCCCGGATTCGCGACCGCATTGAAGGCCGTGCCGTCAATGGTGGAATATTCTCGTGGCGGTCCGCCGCGTTGGAAAGAAGTGGTAAAGACCAAGGGCGCGCTCAATTCGAGTCGCACCCCGGATGGCGCCTATGTGACGGATCGAATTACCCCGCCGTTGAGCAATCCGTGGAAACGTCGCGTTCGTTTTGGCGGCATGGATTTTTTTCTGAACGGGACTAGTGCCGCCATCTCGACGTGGGAAGGGGACGTCTGGACAGTCAACGGGATTGACGAAGATTTGGACGAACTGGTGTGGTGCAGAATCGGTTCCGGTGGATTCGAGAATCTCGGGCTCAAGATTGTAAATGGGCGCATCTACACAGTCGGGCGCGACGAGATCACCCGATATCACGATCTGAATGGCGACGGCGAAACCGACTTTTATGAGAACTTCTGCAATCTTTACACCAGTTCGCAGGGGTTTCATGAATTCTGCTTCGACCTGCATAGCGACGCAAAAGGTAACTTCTACTTTGCGAAAGCCGGTCCCGTGCGCGGAGGAGGCCGCGGGTTCGGTGGGGGCGGAGGAAATGGCGAAGTAACGCGCAACGCTGGATGCCTGATGAAGATTGCCAAGACCGGTCGCAAGATGGAAGTGGTCGCGACTGGTTTTCGCGCACCGACCGGAATGGGACTTGGGCCGAAGGGGCAATTGACGACCGGTGACAACGAAGGCAGTTGGGTTCCCGCCTGTCCAATAAACTGGGTCAAGCCTGGCGGATTTTACGGAGTGGAAGATCTCGCCCATGGCCGTGATGTAAAATCGTTCCAGCAGCCGCTCTGCTGGATTACCAAGTCCTGGGACAATTCCGGCGGCGGTCAAGCCTGGGTGACAAGTGACCGATGGGGGCCGTTCGAGGGCGAGTTGCTGCACACTTCCTACGGTCAATCATCGCTCTATCTCGTGATGAAAGAGGAAGTGAAGGGGTTGATGCAGGGCGGTATCGTGAAAATTCCCGTGCGGTTCAGTTCGTCAGCCATGCGGTTACGCTTCAATCCGAAGGACGGTCAGCTTTACAACGCCGGTCTGAAAGGCTGGCAGAGCAACGCCGTGATGCCATCGGGTTTCGAAAGAATTCGTTATACCGGCAAGCCGGTTTATAGCGTGCGCGGACTTAAGGTCGATGAAAAGGGCGTGCATCTGACATTTACCCAACCGCTGGATCGCAGGTCCGCTGAGGACACGGGAATCTATTTTGGCGAACGCTGGAACTACCAGCGCTCCTCAAATTACGGTTCGCCGGAATTCTCGGTGAGCGATCCCCAAAGAAAGGGTCACGATGAATTGAAAATCACGTCCGCGAAACTTTCGGAGGATGGGCGCACGGTCACGTTGGCCATTGATGACCTGAAGCCCGTGATGCAGCAGAAGATTGTCTTCCGCGGATTGAAGGCGAAGGACGGCACCCGCATCAGTCAGGAAATTCTGCACACAATCAACGCCTTGCCGTGAAAATTGAATGGTTTTCGGCGTTCAAACGCGCTAAATCCTCCGCTCGAAAACGCGCCATTATGGAGATTCGAAGCATTGTTCTGTTAACCGGATTTCTGGTCGGCTCAATCCGAATCGTAGCCGCTGATGCTCCCCTCGGGTTGACCGCCTCTGTTCAGGCCGGCGGAAAAACCGACACCGTCGTTCTGCCCAACGTCTGGTTTTACCAGTCGGTCGGCCAGTCGGCGACGCCGTTTCTTGTCGGGGAAACAACTTCGGTGGAGTGGAATGGTTATATCAACGCCGATCTCCGGGGAGACTACAAATTCAAGGCGCAACTCAGCGGTACATTGAAGCTCGAAATCAATGACAGGGTGGTGCTCGAAGGAAGTGGTGACGGGAAAAAGGAGATTGGGCCGAGTGCGGAGGTGCGCCTCAACAAGGGGCCGAACAAACTTAAAGCCGTGTTCGCTGGCATCAAATCAGGCGAATCGTTTGTTCGCCTGTTGTGGACGGAATTCGGATTTCTCTGGGAACCCATTCCTCGCGATGCTTTGACGCATGATGCCGGAAACGCTGCGCTGGCGAAGGCCGATAAGCTTCGACGCGGTCGCGAAATATTCCTCGAAGGTCGTTGTGCGAAGTGTCATGCGCCGGGCGAATTGCCGAATCCGATACCGGAACTCGGCATGGACGCGCCGGCGTTCGCGGGCATCGGATCGCGCCGACACGCCCGCTGGATGGCGAACCGAATTCTTGATCCGAAGGCGGACCTCGTCGGCGCGCAGATGCCGAAATTGCTGCATGGCGAAACGGCCTCCTCGGCAGCGGAGGCTATTGCCGCCTACCTGGCGACTCTCACCACGGATGACAAACCCTTGCCTGAGCCGACCGAGGCAAAGAATCTGGAGGAAGGCGCGCATCTTGTCGAAGTCCTCAATTGCGCGGGCTGTCACGATTTGCCCGATACCGAGAAAAAGGATACGACCAAAATCAGCCTCAACGCCGTCAACGAGATGTTTCCACCCGGCCGACTCGCGCCATTCCTTGCGAACCCAACGAAGCATTACGCCTGGCGACGCATGCCGAATTTCCGCCTGAGCAACGGGGAGGCCGGCGCGATAGCAGGTTACCTGCGCTCCCGGGCCCCCATGGTGAAGATGAAGGCGATTCCGTCGGACGGGCACCTGATCGACGCCGGTAAAAAACTCGTGCAGACCAAGGGCTGTCTGAATTGCCACTCACTCGAATTGCCAAATCAATTCACTGCCCGATCAATGGCGAAGTTGAATCCCGGGAAATTCGGTTTCGGTTGCCTGGCCGGTGAGTCGGACGGCAAATCGCCCTTTTTTGGTTTCACCGCTGGCGAACTTGATGCGTTGAAACTGTTTGCCGGGGCTGATCGGAAATCCCTGCAACGTCATGCGCCGACGGAGTTTGCGGAACAACAGACGCGTAATCTGAACTGCCGCGCCTGCCACGGCAAACTCGATGGCTTTCCTCCGATTGAGCGGCTGGGTGAGAAGCTGAAGCCGGAATGGATGACCGACCTGCTCGCCGGCAGGGTGGAATACAAGCCACGGCCCTGGTTGGAGCATCGCATGCCCGTCTTTCCGACGATTGCCCGCGAACTGGCCGATGGACTCGCGCAATCTCACGGCTATGGGCCCAAGACGGAAAAGGAAGGGCCGGTGAATGTCGAGATGGCGAAAATCGGCCGCAAACTCGTTGGCGTTGACGGAGGGTTTTCGTGCATTTCGTGCCACGCGGTCGGCAGTCTTGCGCCGACCCAGGTCTTTGAAGCGGAGGGGATCAATCTGGCCTATCCCGCCGAACGATTGCAGAAGGATTTTTATCTTCGCTGGCTGCTCAATCCATTGCGCATCCAGCCGCAAACCAAGATGCCGGTCTATTTCGACGATCAAGGCAACAGCCCGCTCTTCGATGTGCTGGAAGGCAACTCCCTCAAGCAGCTCGACGCCTTCTGGCAATACATGCGCACCGGCCAGAAAATTGAGCCACCGGCGATGCAGTAATGCCGCTGATTTCAATTCCGTTGTCGGCCAACTGGTTTGTTGCCTACCATTTGTTGCGTTACGATGGCGTCACCGATCAGAAATAGTGCCTGGCAGATTTGGGTGGATACAGGAGGGACCTTTACCGACTGTCTGGCGTTGAGCCCGGAAGGCGTTCTTCATCGTGCCAAGGTGCTTTCAAAGGGGACTTTGCGGGCGGAGATCACCGAAGTAATCAGCCGGAACCAATTTCGCCTTCATTCAATAACGACTGTGCCGGAAGGTTTTTTCGAATCGGCGCAGTTGCGTAATTTGAATCGGGGCGATTCGTCCATGCTGATCAAAAAGCATGAGCGGTCGGGGGCAATCGAACTGGTTGGCGGGATTTCTGCTGAGTGGCGATCGGGCGATCTGGTTGAGATTGTCTTCGATGAGGAAGCGCCGATTCTGGCGGCGCGATTGGTAACGAAGACACCCCTCAATCAGGCGCTGCCACCCATCATCATGCACCTGGCGACGACGAAGGGAACCAATGCCCTGCTGGAGCGCAAAGGCGACAAGACGGTCCTGTTTGTCACGAACGGTTTTGCGGATCTGCTCGAAATCGGCACCCAACAGCGTCCGGATTTGTTTGCGCTCGAAATTGTCAAACCCGCTCCGCTTTACGAAAGGGTGATCGAGGTGCCCGAACGCATGGATGCCTCGGGTGAAGTGGTGTGTGCGCTCAACCTCGAGGCGATGACGGAGGCGGTGGAACGGTTGCTGGAAGATGGATTTACGAGCGCGGCAATCGGCTTGATGCACAGTTATCGCAATCCGGCGCATGAGCAGGCTCTTGGCCGGTTGCTGGTCGAGAAGGGATTCACTTCGGTGTCGTCCTCGGCCGATCTGGCTCCGTTCATCAAGCTGTTGCCCCGCACTCAGACCGCCGTGGTCAATGCGTATTTGTCGCCCTTGATGAACCGTTACCTTGACGACGTGAGTGGCTCGCTGACCAACGGTCAACTCCGTGTGATGACCAGTGCGGGTGGGTTGATTGGTCGAGCGGGGTATTGCGCCAAGGACAGTCTGCTCAGTGGACCGGCGGGAGGGGTTGTTGGAGCGGCGACGGTGGCCCGGCGCGCCGGGATTGAACGGATCATTGCATTCGACATGGGTGGCACCAGTACGGACGTTTCGCGGTTTGATGGGAGTTACGAATATCGGTTTGAACCACAGGTGGGATCCGCGCGGATTTATTCGCCCGCGTTGAAGATTGAAACGGTCGCGTCTGGAGGCGGGTCCATCTGCGGTTACCATGCGCAGGGTTTGTTCGTCGGCCCGGAAAGCGGCGGAGCATGGCCCGGGCCGGCCTGTTATGGCACGGGCGGACCGCTTACGATCACCGACGTCAACGTGTTGCTCGGGCGGGTGGATGCAGCGCAGTTTTCCATTCCCATTCTGGTCGAAAGATCACGGAACCGGGTTGACGAGTTATTGAAGGAAATCCGGTCGGCCGGCAATCAGTCGCTTGGTCAGGAAGAACTGCTCACCGGTTTCCTGGATATCGCCAACGAACGGATGGCGGAGACAGTGAGAAAAATTTCCGTGCGCGAAGGGTTTGATCCGCGCGATTACACGCTGGTAAGTTTTGGTGGAGCAGGGGGGCAGCACGCGTGCGCGGTGGCTGATCGGCTTGGATGCGATGCTGTGTTGTGTCCGCCGGAGGCCGGGTTGTTGAGCGCGTTTGGTCTAAGGTATGCGGCGATTGAGCGATTTGCCGAACGGCAGATTCTGAAGCTGTTGGCTCAATTCGAGACCTTCCTCAACCAGAAAATAGATGAACTTTCCAGAGAAGCGCTGAATCTATTGAAGGATGAAATCGGATCGGAAACATTCGATCTGACGATGGACGTTTCGAGATCGCCGGGTGGGGGCGCCCGGCCTGCTGAGAGTAGGCCCGGTGCCCTCACCGGGCGCGGCGATGGGAATCGTAGCGCAGGCTTCCAGCCTGGAACCAGCGTCCACCCTCCCGATACGCAATCGGATGATTCGACCACAACGGTTGACAATACGACCCGTCCTACAGGCGGGACGCCTGGGCTACAGGACGACATCTCAGTCCGCACCCTGGTTCACTTGCGATTGCGGGGACAGGAAACGGCTGAAGCCATCGAATATCAGGCTGAAGACAATCTCGCTGAACTGTTTCGCGAGCGTTACGAAGGCATCTTTGGATACTTTCCTGAATCGAAACCAATCGAGATTGTCTCCGTGCGGGTCATTGCTTCCACCCGAGTGCCGCTGACAGACTCAGAAGGCTTTAGTGCGAATCCGGCTATCAGCCTGGTCGAGGAGAAACGGATCCAATCATTTTCAGCTGGCGAATGGCGCGAAGTGCCTGTGCTGATGCGCGACAAACAAGCTCCGGGTGCGGTGATTGACGGCCCGGCAATTGTTCAGGACAGCTTCAGCACTTTGGTCGTGGAGCCGGGATGGCGGGCCGTTGTCGGGACGCTCAAAAGCGTTTTGCTGAAACGGCAACATGCTCCGACCAATGCCGTTGAGACAAAGCGTGCGAAGTTGGTTGAATTGGAACTCTTTACCAATCGCTTTCGTGGCATCGTCGAGGAGATGGGCGGCATGTTGGAACGCACCGCCGTATCGACCAATGTAAAAGAGCGGTTGGATTTTTCGTGCGCGCTGCTTGATGCGGAGGGTGAACTGGTAGTCAACGCGCCGCACATTCCCGTGCACCTCGGTGCGCTTGGCGTTTGCGTCCGGAAAGTGGTCGCGACGCTGAATCCGATCACGGGCGATATTATCGTGACCAATCACCCGGCATTTGGTGGATCGCATCTACCGGATGTGACATTGATCGCTCCAGTGCACGATGATGACGGTGCCCTGATTGGGTATGTGGCGAATCGTGCGCATCATGCCGAATTGGGCGGCATACTCCCTGGTTCCATGCCGCCGAATGCGACGTGCCTTGAGGAGGAAGGCGTGGTGATTTCTCCGATGCATTTGTTCCGCGCTGGCCAGGCGGATTGGGATTCCGTCTCGGCGGTTTTGTCCGCACCACCGTATCCAACACGGGCATTGGAGGACAATCTGGCCGATCTCAATGCGCAGGCAGCGGCGATTCGGCGTGGTGTCGGCGCGTTGAAACAATTGGTGACCGGGTATGGCAGCGATTGCATTCGGCGGCAAATGGTGGCGCTAAAAAATTTGGCGGCGGATGCGTTAAAGCGGCGATTGAATGAAATTGCAGACGGTGAATTTGAAGCCACGGAACACCTCGACGATGGCACGCCAATTCGAGTCGCGGTAACGAAATCGACGGCCGGCTTGTCATTTGATTTCACCGGAACTGGCGGGGTGCATCCGGGGAACTTCAATGCGACTCCCGCCATCGTGCGCAGCGTGCTGCTCTATTTTTTGCGATTGATGATTCGCGAACCATTGCCGCTCAATGAAGGTTTGCTGCGTGACGTCACGATTCGGCTGCCCGAGGGAATTCTGAATCCACCATTCCCGGATGACCCGAAGCAGGCCCCGGCGGTCGTGGGTGGAAACGTGGAAACGAGTCAGCGCTTGTGCGATACCTTGATCAAGGCGTTCCGTCTGAGCGCATGTAGTCAGGGCACGATGAATAATTTGATTTTCGGTAATGAACGCCTGAGCTATTACGAGACAATTGGCGGAGGGCATGGGGCTGGCGATGGCTACCATGGTGCGAGCGCCGTGCATTCCCACATGACCAACACCGGGTTGACCGATCCCGAATTGCTCGAATATCGATTCCCCGTGCGGGTTAATCGCTTTTCGGTTCGCAAAGGGTCCGGCGGATCAGGGAAGTATCATGGCGGTGATGGAATCATTCGCGACCTGACATTTTCCGAACCAGTCTCGCTGGCTTTGCTGACTCAGCATCGTGAAAGCGGCCCGTTCGGTCTGGACGGTGGCGAGGCGGGAGAGCCCGGTCGGCAACGCTTGATTCGCACGGGCGGCGAAGAAGAGCAACTCGGGCATGTAGCAGCAGTGCATCTCGAAGCTGGAGATCGGTTGATTCTCGAAACGCCGGGCGGCGGCGGGTTCGGTCAGAAGTAGCGGCAGGCCGCTGAAGGGGAGCGCGTGCGTCTCGCATGCACCGGTCGGCGTCCCGCCGACCGGCCGAACGCTGCTCTCTGCAACTCAGTGTCGTTCGTCATTGAATGCCTCACTTCCCCGGAAATTTGCGGCGAGACGCCCGCGCTCCCGAAACTGTAAAATATCCGGGCTACGATTTCTTTCTCCCGACGACGAACGCGCAGAGCATGACATATCGCGCCGGTGTGAGATTCAGCAGCACCTCCAGCGGCTTGAACACGTAGCGATCCGTGCATTGAGCTTTTTCAGTGACGCAGCCATTGCGTTCGAGAAAAAAACGGATTTCGAGCAAGTTCGTCAGCACTACCGCATCGTCATCGGGTTCAAATGGCTCCTTGACGATGGCTTTCATGCGGTCGAAACGGACCTCGTCGGGGGTGGATTTCATCTGCCGGCGCTTTTCGAGGACCCGCGAAAGGTTGCGCCACTTGTTGCCGAGGCCACGCATTCGGTAGTGATAGTCGCCCAGTCCGATGGCTCGGAAAAAATTCGGGCTGGAAACCACCACCTTGCCACCGGGCTTCGTCACTCGGACCAGGTCGGCGAGAAACGCCTCGGGCTCATCCACGTGCTCAAGGACATTCAGTGATCCGACGCTGTCGAAATGGTTGTCAGGGAAAGGCAGTTTGCGTCCATCGTAAAGCTGGCAGCGTTCGCAGAATTCCTTTGCCTTGGTGATGTTGGGCCCGGAGATATCAACGCCATGGGCCTCAATGCCTTCTTTATCGAGCCGATGCACGACTTGCCCGACGCCGCAGCCGACATCAAGTGCCTTCCCATCGGGTTTGTCGGGTTTCAATGTGTCCGAATACTTGCCGTAGAAGTTCAGATCCCAGCCGGAAAGAAATTCAGCGTACTCTTCGTTGTTGCGATAGTATGTGTCCTGGTGGCCCATCAGAGCGGGGAAATTCTTGCCGAATGGCTCATGCGTTTGCGATGCAAAAGTATTTGCAACATTGACGATGGGTGCGTTCGCGTAATGCCCCGGAGCGCGGCATTCATGCCGCAGAGACATGGTCGGAGAGAAACGATTCTGGAAACCCGCTTCCCCCGTAGCGCAGGCGTCTCGCCTGTAAATCGGGTGGTCTTGCAAACCGCCGCTACAGAAAACCCGGAGCATTGCCGTCACGGCGACGGTTTTGTGCAGGCTGGAAGCCTGCGCTACGGGGGCTTCACTCAAATACGCCCATCAGCGACCGCACTGCTCAGATCGTGTCTTTAGGATTCTATTGGCGCGTCCAAGTCGGCAGAATCGTTATTGAAAAATGACCGGGGCTGTTACATCTGAGAGTGCCGCTCGTCCGCGGAATTCCTCCCGCAAGCGCTTGTTTGCAGTGATGGGATTCACGTTGTCGATGTTGATTCTCCTGCTGTTCGGTGAAGTGGTGGCGCGATTGATGGGGTATCGACCGTTTCATGCCGTTCCGGGAAACGTGACGGTGGAACCGGGCGGTAAACTCTATCGACCGCTGAGCGAAGGCGGTTACGTGCATTACGGCGGGGAGTTCACGGTGACGTTGCCAACTGGTTACCAGTTTCATTTGTCGCACGATGCGGACGGACTGCGAAGCACGCGACGTGGCGACGCCATTGCGACGAACCAGCCGGGACTTTGGATCATGGGATGTTCCATCACCCACGGTTGGTCGGTGAATGATGGGGAAAGTTACCCGTGGCTGGTGCAGTCGGCGTTGACAAACCACGCGGTGCTCAACGGCGGCGTGTCGGGCTACGGCACGTTGCATTCGCGGTTGTTGTTTCAGGAATTGCTCAAGAAGAAATCGAAACCCAAAACGGTTGTATATGCCTATGGCCTGTTTCACGACCATCGGAACACCTTTGTGCGGATCTGGCAGAAGGGGTTGGTTCCCTACAACAAGCTGCCGTTGCTTACCTATCCGCGCGCGCGTTGGAATGGCACAGTTGAGTTGAATTACGATGTGGTTCCGGTGGCGTATAACGAATGGCTGCTGCAGCGACAGTCCGCGCTGGTACATTTCGCGGAGCAACAATACAATATTCGCGAAGCCGGGCGGGAACGCATTCAAGAGGTTTCGCGGGAGTTGGTAAAGAACTGGGCGGCGTTTTGTCTGCGCGAGGGAATCGAATTCATCGTGGCGGGCATCAGTTCGGACGCGACGCCCCTGCTGGATTGGTGTCGTACTGCCGGGATTTCGGCGGTGGATATCTCCGTGCCGCTCAGTGAACCCGGCAACACGAACGCGCCGCATGACGGGCATCCCAGTGCGAAGGCGCATCGCGTCTATGCGGTAAAACTGATCGAGTTCTTGAACTCCCGCCGCCATCCAGCCGATGCGCTCATCGTTCCGTCGCTCATCCGAGCGCGGGCAGTTGACGCCAACCCGGGACGCGAGTAGAAATTGATCGCAGAAATTAACTCAAAACAATGAAATCAAAAATCATCACGACTCTGGCGTTTGTTGGGTTGCTCGGTGTCTTCAGCGTTCGAGCCGGCGAAACAATTACGCTGAAATTGAGCGACGCCAAACAAACAGAAGGCAATAAAGATCACTTCGGAGTGCGCGACGATGACGGCGCTTTGTTTTTCTATTCCAACGGAACGGGTGAGTGGTCGGTTAAAGTCCAGTCAGCCGGTGAGTACATGCTCACGGTGAACGCCTCATGCGCTTCCTCGAAAAACGGCAATGCGAAGTTCAAAGTAACCGTCGAGGGAAAGATCGTTGGCAAGGAGGTTGAACTGACGTCTGACTCGTCGAAGGATTATACCGCCAATGTGAAGCTGAAGGAAGGGGCGAACAGAGTGGGAATCGGTTTTACGAATGATGAATACAAAGAAGGAGAATACGACCGCAACCTGTTCATCCACCGCGTCTCGTTGGAGAAGAAGCAGGGTGCCCGGGACTGAAGGCGGCGCGTTGAGGCTGGGCACATCCGGACACCGTCTCCGCAAAGGAGCGCGGCCTTCAGGCCGCAGAGACGCGGCTGTGAAAGAAACCATTCGAATCTGCGAACGTGCTGATTTCAGACGGTAGCCTCTGTGGAATCAATTCCGCTCGCTCGCCGTTTCAACCTGAATTCCGAAATGGAAAGGGGAGCGCGCCCGCCTCGGGCGCTGTTTTCTGCGCCCTCGCGGAAAACCCGCTCGCACCGAAACGATCCGAGGGTTCATGAATGTTTTGCGCGAGCAAGACGCTGGCCGCGAGGCGCGGCCAGCCACACCCGGGGCAGGCGTGCTCCCCGACTTCGGAATTCGGATTCAACTGAACCGGAACCATGCAATTGGAGCGGCAGGAGCGCGGAATTTATTCCGCAGAAGGGTCCACTTTCCACCAGCGTTCACGCGCTTTCCCATGTCGTAGGGACCCAACACCATTTCGTATTTCAGTACCACTCATCCAAATTCACGGAAGCCGATTGGCAAATCCACGTTGCGGCGGAATAAATTCCGCGCTCCATCGGCATCGTTCCGGCTAAATGGTTCCGGTTCTGAGAATGGACGCCGCTTGAAGCTGAGCTTTTATTGAACCGTTCTCTTCCGTGGTTGCACGGCGCGGGTTCGCGCCGTTCCCGTTCGATAGAAATCAAGGATTGGACGGCCGCGCATTCTGTTCCGACCGACCTTCTGTCTGCCGTGGTGGAACGGCAATGACGAAGCCGAGTATTCCCAGGCAAAATACCCAGGCAACCAGCGTGATTTTTAGCGCCTTGGTGCTCGGCTCGTAGCGGAACTCGATTTCGTGCGAACCCGGATTCAGGTAAACACCGCGCATCAAGTAGTTGCAACGGAGCAATTCGGCTGGCTGTCCATCCACCGTCACTTTCCAATTTGGATTGTGTTTGTCGTTATGCAGGAGGACTGACGGCGTCGGGCACTCCGCGTGAAAGCGAATCAGCTTTGGCGCATAAGACGTGAATTTTACCTCACCCGGTGCCGTGTTGGTCATCGCAGTTGGCGGCGGTTGTGGAATCGAATTGGCCACAATGACCGATTGATGAGGATCAAATATGCCATTCGCCAGCAGGCTGAGTATTTCGCTGTCATTCGTCGTGATCAGCCAATTGGAATACAATCTGACGCGGGGCAGAGCGCCTGTGAACTCAAGGACCGCCATCTGCCCATTGGTGGATGGAACAGCAGTGACCTTATCGAGGGTTACCTGGGCTGTGCTGGTCGGATTTCTCGAGACAACATCAAAGGGCAAAATCACGCGGAGGCGTTGGCGTCCACCGTCGATCTGCTGGCCAATGGCTTGAATGAATTGAGGATTGCTCAACCCGAGGAGGTACTTGGTATTCGTCAATTCCCAGAATCGTGTCAGTGTCTGCGCGCTGGATCGCAGAGCCGCCCGGTATTTCTCGTTCTCCTCAAGTGTTCGTGATTCCTGCGTAACGTCGATGCTCTGAATGTTGTTATGCAGGAACAGGTGTTGCGACCATTCGATGCCATAAAGTTGCTGAAGAATCTGCATCGGCTGGTTCACGGCAAAGGGAATGACCGAGACGCGATGCTCGTGCGCATCTTTCTTCAGGAATTCGAGCACCGGGTTGGCGGCGTATTTTTCGTTGAGGTCCCAGTATAGAATCCAGGGAAGGGTGGCTCGTCCCAGGTCGGCGAACAGGATCAGGCCAAGAAGAAGCGCGCCCGTGTGAGCTTTCGCACCGCGCCAGAATCCGCTCAAGATGAGTCCGATTACCGTGATTGAAAGCAGAAGAAAGAAGACCGACCAGCCAAACTCAGCGAGGCTGAATCCGACAATGTTACCGGCATCTGCGGCAGTGAAACCCTGGGTGGCAAGGTAGGCTTCCACCGCTGGTTTTTTGGCACTGTAAAGCAGCCAACTGAATATGCTGACTCCGAGGAGACCGAATAGAAACACCAGCCAGTTACGGTCGAATCCTTTGAGTGATTCCCACCATGCCTTCAAGTGGTCGAGAAACGGGCGCGATTTTTCACCCGCACCCGTCCAGACGGATTTGAAGGCCGCGTGAGCGCCGAAAGCGAACAGGATCACCAGCGCCACTTGGAAGATGTGCATGAACTTCACTGGATTCCGAATGGTCGAAGCGTAGGGTAACTCGTAGAAGAACTGGTAGAACGGTGCGAACTTCCCAAACGCGAGGAGCAGTGAGCCGAGCGCAATAATGCCCCAGAAGCGGACATGAAGTTTTTCATGTTCACTGAATGCGGAATTCTTTTTGCGAAAGGATTGTACCAGGGCGAACAGGGCGAGCAGGCAGACAGCAACGCCGGCGTATTCGCCGGAGCCGGAGTGGCGGGCAAACCCCTGCTTGTGCTGTTCCCAGCCCGGTGAGCGCCCGATGGTGCCCCAGTAATTTCCCCCGTTGGGAGTCTCCATGCGATATCCGAACAGACCGGGAATAGCGACTCGGAGCAGTTCGATTTTCGGCAGACTCCACTGCATGGCGAAGTCACGCTGGCGTTTGCGGGTAGCTTCATCCTGTTTCGCTCCAACCACACCGGCAATTTGCGTGTTCACCAGGCTGACCAGAATTTGAGTTGCGAGAAACGCTGCGCAAATTGAAACCAGACCAACTTTCAATCCACCGCGAATCAGGTTTGCCTTCCTTTCGCCCGGTTGAAGCCAAGCAAGAAACAATCCGTACGCCGCGACCACGAGGCTGAACAGCGCACCAGTGTCGAAGCCCTCCATTACGGCCATCCCCGTGGCGAAGCCGGCCAGTGCCGACATCAGCCATGGACGTTGACTGGTTGACGCAATCAGTCCGGCGAGCGCCAGAAAAACTGCGGCCGTGGAATAAACCCAACTGGCCAGACCCCAGCAGGCAATGGAAAGTCGGTTGCCATTGATCGCCATGGCGATGGCGCCAAGGAGGGCAACTGATTGACCCAGGCCAAGTTGACGAAAAAACAGCCAGGCGGCAAAACCCAGGAGCAGGAGGGCTGCCGGCGCGTAGGTCTTGGCAAACCATTTCGGCCCCAGCAACCAGAGCTGTAGATTGGTGAAACTCGGGGTGGGCGCCACGCTTTCCCCGCCCAACCAGTTGAGATCCTGCCAGATGCCGGTAAACACGGACGGATAGTCGCTGTAAGCGGCGCTGTTTGCACCGTACGGTCCGTCGTTGGAGAAGTGAATCATCGACGGCTTCAGGCTCGGCAGGAAAAATGGCAGCAGCACGATGAACAAAATGGCGAGTGCCATCACCGCTTGCCGCGGAAAGGATTTCAATTGTTCGTTTGGACCGTTTTTCTTTGCCATGACCGGAGAATGAATCGAGCCGCACGCTAGCGAAAAACAGGGTTCATCCAAGGATAAAGTGCCGTTTTGCGGGCCGGTGGGCGCATCTCAGTTTATTGCATCTCCGTCGCCGGCCAAGGCAGGGCTCTCGCATTTCTCCCTCCCCCTGAACTTAGTAGCAGCCGACGTAAGGAGGCTCATGCAATGTTGGGCAAAAGGAATTAGAGCCTCCTCACGTCGGCTGCTACAGTTCAGGGGTTCAAGGCGCGAAACTTGGTTTCGGGGAATTCTCTCCCCGCGAGGCACGAGTGGGGAGGGAGGGGGAGAGGGGAGCGTAAATATCGCTGTCAACCTACGAACCTCCCCTCCCCAGCCCTCCCCTCCATTCCCATGGAGGAGAGGGGGACCAAACGCTGCTTTCGGACCAGTTTCGGCACTTGCAAGAAAGCGGGATGCGCTCAGGGGCTGTCAGGCTCTTGACCTGGCGGACACGGTTGCACACTGTCTCCGGCTGAATTGATGAGCGGAAAGCATTTCATTATTGTCGGCGGCGGAGTGGTTGGGCTGGCCACCGCGCTCAAGTTGGGCCGGACTTGTCCTGATGCCCGGATTACCGTGCTGGAGAAGGAAGCGGCCGTCGGTCAGCACCAGACCGGGCACAATAGCGGTGTGTTGCATTGCGGGTTGTATTACCAGCCCGGCTCCATCAAGGCGCGCATGGCCGTCGAGGGAATTCAGGAGATGGTTGAATTCTGCGCCGAGCACAATGTTCCACACGAAGTGTGTGGAAAGATCGTTGTCGCCGTGGATGAAACCGAGGTGCCGCGGTTGAAGAGTCTTGAATCGCGTGGAGCCGCTAATGGACTGGCGGGATTGAAATGGCTGTCGCGCGACGAAATGCGGGAGATTGAACCGCACGTGGCCGGCGTAGCGGCGCTGCGAGTTCCGCAGGAGGGCATCGTTGATTATCCGAAGGTGGCTGAAACCATGGTTCGCCTGATACGGGAGCAGGGCAATCACGTGATTTGTGGAGCGGAGGTGAAGGGATTGCGCCGATTTTCCGGACGATGGATTGCCACGACTTCAACCGTTGAAATTGACGGCGACTTTCTTGTGAACTGCGCGGGTCTGCACTGCGACCGGGTCAGTGAACTTGCCGGGGAAAAGCGCGAGGTCCGAATTGTTCCGTTTCGTGGCGAATACTTTAAAATCAAACCGGAACGACAGCATCTGGTGCGACACCTGATTTATCCGGTGCCGGACCCGCAGTTTCCGTTTCTTGGCGTGCATTTCACCCGGCTCGTTCACGGCGGAATCGAAGCGGGCCCCAACGCGGTTCTCGCCTTCGCGAGGGAGGGTTACAAAATGTCTGATATCGAACCGGCCGACCTGTTCGATGCGATGACGTTCCCGGGCCTGTGGCGGTTTATGGCGAAGTATCCGCGGATGTGCGTGGAAGAACTGGCGCGGTCCTTCAGCAAAAACTTTTTCTGCAAATCACTGCAACGCCTCGTGCCGGAGATTCAGGTGAGCGATTTGGAAACGGGCGGCTCCGGCGTTCGCGCGCAGGCGATGTCGCGGGAAGGCGGATTGGTGCAGGATTTTTCACTGGTGGCCCGTCCCGATGCCCTGCACGTGCTGAATGCGCCCAGTCCCGCCGCGACCGCGTCCCTCGCCATCGGCGGAGAAATTGCCCGGACGATTGTAAGATCGATTTGATCGCGGTGATCGGGATGGAGTCGCGACTTCTGGCGGAGCGCGGACTTCAGTCCGCAGAAACTTTCGTATTCCGCAGGCCTCTCGCAAAATCCGGAACTCTTCTTTCGAATCCACGCCCCTGCGGCATTAATGCCGCGCTCCGGGGCATTGTGCAGATGCCCCCTGCCAGCCGATTCGAGCGTAATCTCAATTGAGTCCGAAATCCGAAATTGGGGAGCACACTCGCCTCGGGTGTGGCTGGCCGCGCCTCGCGGCCAGCGTTTTGCGCGCGGAGATTGTCACGAACGCCCGAAGCGTTTCGGTGCGACCGGGTTTTCCGCGGGGGCGCGGAAAACAGCGCCCGAGGCGGGCGCGCTCCCCTTTCTATTTCGAAATTGGGTTAACCGGTCGATGGGCGTCGAGATAGGCACTCACTTCTTCCGGCGTCGCCGGTTGCAGCCAGACCAAATCGTCGCCTTGTTCCCAGCGACGACGGGTGTCGTATCCATCGGCATTTCCGCCATCGTCGCGAAAGTTTTCACCAACGGACCAGAGCCGAAATTCATTGGCACCAGTCTTTTTGTACCGCAGAGGTTTGCCGTCAAAATAATCGATGGGAAGTTCGGTCAGGATATCCGGAACCAGTGCGGTGAGTGACGGCGGGGTTTCACCGTATTTCAATTGATATCGTTTAATCGCGATGGCCGCGACAAGGAGTTGAACCTTCGTTTCGGCCTGGACCGCACGTTTGAATTGGCTGAAAGCCAGCGCTGATACGTTGTACATTTTACAACCAAGATAGACTGAGCTGACCTGCTTGCCGTCTGCCTCGAGTGAGGCCACCTGATTGCTGACACTCAGGAAGGATTTATTTGTGCTCAGTTCTTTGGTGATCGCGAGTTCACGCATGGCCAGTTCAATATAGGTTTGCTCGTCCGGATAAGACAGCCAGGCGGGCCAGAGAGGAGTTATTGCGATGGATTAGGCCGCAGAAACAGGCTCGGCTTTTATGAAGTCCCACATACTTTTTGAACTCATATTCCAACCCGTGATGGCGTGTTTTGTCAGACCGATGAGATCGCGGATTGATCCCCTTAGTTTCGTGTATTGATTGGAGATCATGGCGATATTCAATCGTAATTCAGTTGAGCGCGGTGCGATGAATCGGACTTGCTCCCACTCAGTCTGCCACTGGCCGAGTTGAGCGTCGGTCCATTCAGGATATTGAAGGGCTTCCCATTGCATGGGATAAATCAAAT
>CALBIE010000298.1 GCA_937893495.1 uncultured Verrucomicrobiales bacterium
CTTGTTTTTCCGGAGGATCTCCGGCTGAGTTCAGAAGCCAGTTTGACGCGTTGCGCCTCGCCGCCGCTCAAAGTCGTTGCCTGTTGCCCGAGCTTGATGTAGCCGAGACCAACCTCGGCCAGCGTCACGCAAGTTTCGTGTATCTGCGGGATGGCTCGAAAGAAGTTAACCGCTTCGTCCACGGTCATTTCGAGCACATCGGCAATGTTGACGCCCTTGTAGTTTATTTCGAGTGTTTCGCGATTGTACCGTCTGCCATTACAGGACTCACAAGTAACGTAAACCGGCGGGAGGAACTGCATCTCGATTTTCAGGACGCCGTCACCCGTGCACTTCTCGCAGCGCCCGCCCTTCACGTTGAAGCTGAAGCGACCGGGGCCGTAGCCGCGAATTTTTGCTGCGGGCAATCGGGCGAAGAGATCGCGGATGTGATTGAAGATGCCCGTGTAGGTCGCCGGATTGCTGCGCGGAGTGCGACCAATCGGGGATTGGTCGATGACGATGGCCTTGTCGAAATTGTCGTCGCCGCGCATCGACTTATGCGCGCCGGGCTTCTCTTTTGAGCCGTGCCATTTGCGGAACAGCGCCCGGCGGATAATGTCATCCACCAGGGTGCTTTTGCCCGAACCGCTGACCCCCGTCACGCAAGTCATCGTGCTGATCGGGATCCGTGCGTGAATGTTTTTTAAGTTGTTCTCGGTGGCGCCTTTAATTTCCAGCCAGCCTTTGAATGGATCAGGTTTGACGCGTTTTTCAGGAACGGAAATTTCGAAGGTTCCAGACAGGTATTTTCCAGTTAACGAGCTGAGCGATTGCGAAACTTCATCCGGTGAACCTTGCGCAACGATCTCGCCCCCGTGAACACCGGCACCGGGTCCGAGGTCAATCACATGATCCGCGCGACGAATCGTGTCCTCGTCGTGTTCGACCACGAGCACGGAATTGCCAATATCGCGTAATCCCTCAAGCGTAGCCAGCAACCGTTCGTTGTCTCGTTGATGCAGTCCGATGCTCGGCTCATCGAGGATATAAATCACGCCGACGAGTCCTGCCCCGATTTGAGTGGCAAGGCGGATGCGCTGGGCTTCACCGCCACTGAGCGAGCCGCTCTCTCGATTCAGGGTGAGGTAGCCGAGTCCGACGTTCTTCAGAAAGCCCAGGCGAGTGCGAATTTCCTTCACCAATTCTCCGGCAATCTTTTTTTGGAAATCCGATAGTTTCAATTCGGAAAAAAACTGGTCGGCCCTTTCTATCGGCAGGTCACAGACGTCCATGATCGACAAGCCGGGTATGTCTCCTGGTCGGATTTCTGACAACGTGGGCGAAACATCATTTCCGACCCGAACCGCCAGTATTTCAGGTCGCAAGCGCTGGCTGTGGCACGCGTCGCACGGTTCGGGGCCCATGAATGCCTTGATGCGATTACGGGTGAACTCGCTTTCACTTTCGTGAAACAAACGCACCAGATTGGGGACAACACCCTCAAACGGTTTGCTGGCGTGACTGACCTTGCCGCCCCGCCAGAAGGTGAACTCTATTTCTACCTCGCCCGATCCATGCAGGACCACATCCTTGAACTTCTGCGGCAGCAGGCGCCATTTCTTGTCGAGGGGAACCTCGAAATGTTTGGCGACGCCCTTGAGCAGGGCATTGTAATAGGTGACCATTCGCTTGCCGCCGCGTTTCCACGGCAGCACGGCGCCTTTCTCGATGGTTTTTTCCGGGTCAGGAACCACCAAGCCATCGTCAAAAACCATTTTCTGTCCGAGACCGTGACAAACGCGGCACGCACCGAATGGCGAGTTGAACGAGAAATGTTTGGGCACCGGCGGATCGAAGCTCTTCCCTGTTTTCGGTGAGTACATCCGATTGGAGTGCAAGGTCTCTGCCCAATCAGCATCGGGCGGCAAATCGGGTGGCATTTCGAGCAGCGAAACCTTTCCGTGACCCCACTTGAGGGCAGTCTCGACGGAGTCGCCCAGGCGCACGCGAATCTTGTCGCTGATGACGAGTCGGTCCACCACAACTTCAATCGTGTGTTTGACCTTCGGGTCGAGTTTGATGCGGACGTTGGCTTCCAGTTCGACCAGTTGGCCATCGACTCGGGCGCGCACGAATCCGTCGCGAGCCAGTCGTTCGATGACATCGCGGAACTCGCCCTTTTCATTCTCAACTACGGGTGCGAGCAACATGACCTTGGTTCGTTCAGGAAGGGCCAGAATCCCATCGACAATGTCCGTCGTGGTTTGCTGGGTAATTGGAATCCCCGTATCCGGGCAATGCGGTTGGCCGATATGGGCG
>CALBIE010000299.1 GCA_937893495.1 uncultured Verrucomicrobiales bacterium
TGCCCTCGATATCAGGACAGGACCTTGGCGGCGATATGTCTCTGAACAAGTTGCTGATTGATGGCGAGAAATGGCGATTGGTGGCGAAGGACCTGGGGTTCTGCGACGGTCCGTGCGCGGATGCGGATGGTAATTTCTATTTCAGCGACATGCGGAAGGGACCGGGAATATTCCGAATATCGTCCGACGGCACGACGACACTACTCTTCAAAGAGGCCGCGAGTGGATTGAAGTTCGGACCGGATGGGCGCTTGTATGCCTGCCAGGGCAAGGAAAAGCGGATTGCCGCATTTGATTTGAAGACAAAGCAGATGGAGGTGATTGCGACGGACGTTCAACCGAATGACCTGGTGGTTTCGCACCGCGGTCACATCTATTTCACGGAGACACGGAAGAAGCAGGTGACGTTTGTCGATTTGAAAACGAAAACAGCTAAAGCAGCTGATGTGGGCATCACTGCTCCCAATGGCATCGCGCTCTCAGCGGATGGCGGAACGTTGGCGGTCAGCGATTTTCGCGGGAGACATGTCTGGGTGTTCAGGGTCGAGTCAGATGGAAGTTTGAAATTCAAGGAACCGTACATGACCATGAGAACGGAGGTGGATGTAATCGCCAAGAGTCCGGATGGACGTTCACCGGTTTACCAGGAGTCCTGCCGGGGCGACGGCATGACCAGCGACGTGCAGGGGCGTTGGTACGTCGCCACTGAATTGGGGGTGCAGTTTTTCGATCCGCAAGGGAGGATATCCGGGGTGATTCCAAATCCGGGAACGAAAGGGATGACCAGTGTCGGATTAGCTGGTCCGAATCGTGATTACATGTTTGTAACCTGTGGGGACCAGATTTTCCGGCGAAAAGTAATCGCCAAAGGGTCGTTGTATTTTCATTCAACCGGCCGTTGAACTGTTCCGTCTGCGTAAAACGATTCTTCGACGATTGTTCGATACGTTTTTTCCCTATTTCTAATGACCTGCTTTGATGCTCGTTTGCGGGTAATCTAAACGGAATGACAGAGATTGGCACAGCGCTCCGGGTCTTGATAATAGAAGATTCGGAAGCAGACGCGGAATTGTTGCTGGCGGAATTGTTGCAGAGCGGGCGAAGAATCGCCCATCGTGTGGTGGACAATCCAAAGGCCGTTCTTGATGCGCTAAAGGAGAAGGAAGGTTGGGATATCGTACTGGCGGATTACAAAATGCCGGAATTCGACGGGCTTGACGCATTGTCTCTGGTTAAAAAGAGCGGGTTATCGGCTCCATTTATTTTGATCTCCGGTGTGATCGGAGAGGAGAAGGCAATTGATGCTCTTCACTCGGGGGCAAGTGATTACATTCTAAAAACCAATCTCAAACGCCTTATTCCGGCCGTGAATCGTTGTATCGCGGGGCATCGGTTGAGAAAGGAACGGGATCTCGCGCGCGATGCTCTCGCTGAAAGTGATCGAAGATTCCTTCAACTGGTGGACGGTTTGAAGGGATACGCACTGCTGACTCTGGATACGGACGGGAAGATTGTTTCCTGGAATGCCGGCGCGGAAGGGTTGTTCGGATATCGGGTCGATGAAATCCTGGGACAGAGCTACGCGATATTTTTTTCACCTGACGATGTCGCGATGGAAAAGACATTCCTTGATCTGCAACTTGCCGGACAGGCTGGTTATTACGAAGAGGAGGACTGGAGATACCGAAAGGACGGCAACCGGTTTTGGGCGCATTCCATTCTCAGCGCCTCAAGCGGTAAAGGCGGCGACATGAAAGGATTCTTTGTTGTCGTGCATGACATCAGCGAACAGCGGAAATCGTCCGAAATGTTGAAAGAAAGCGAAACCAAGTTTCGTTCGCTGGTTAATCGGATTCCTGATGCGGTCTGGACCGCAAACGCTCGGGGAGATTTTCAATACTTCAGCTCAAACGTGGAAGATTTGACCGGTTTCACTGCGGATGAAATCGTCGCGAAGGATTACCGCTTCTGGCGCGAGCGAATTCATCCAGAGGATCAGGAGGAATATCAAATGGCCTGGGTGCGATTTTTCCGGGATCGCAAACCATTTGCCATGGAATTCCGATTTCAGAAACGTTCCGGCGAATGGACTTGGATGCTGGCTCGAGCGGAAGCGCTTTATGAAAGGGGTGAACAAACCCTGACCGACGGTTTGCTGGATGATATTTCTGATCGCAAGATTACGGAACAGCGTATTCGCGAACAAGCGCGTCTGCTGGACCTGGCGCAGGACGCGATTGTTGTTCGCGACCTGAATCGCCGGATACTGTACTGGAATCACGGTGCTGAAGTCATGTTCGGATGGCCGGCTTCCGACGTTCTTGAAAAAGATATGACCGAACAAATTTTCAGGAATATGGATGCCCTGGTGGCGGCGGAAAAGATTCTGCTGGAAAAAGATGAGTGGAATGGCGAATTGCACTGTTTCGCCAAATCCGGAAAGGAAGTGATCGTGAGCAGTCGGTGGACTTTGGTGAAAAACGAGGAAGGGAAACCAGCATCAATCCTTTCGATTAACACGAACATTACGGAAAAGCGTCGATTGGAAAGTCAGTTTTTAAGGGCCCAGCGGATGGAGAGTATTGGCACGATGGCGGGAGGAGTCGCGCACGATCTTAATAACATTTTGGCACCAATAATGATGTCCGCGCCACTGCTAAGACAAGATTCCCTGCCCGCCAGTGAACGCGAAGCACTGTTAAACACAATTGAATCCAATTCTGAACGTGGCGGAGATTTAATCAGGCAGTTGTTAATGTTCGGCAGGGGAATCGAAGGGGAGAAGTCAGTGGTACAAGTAAAATTCCTGATCCGCGAGATGGTGAAAATTGCGAGAGAAACCTTCCCGAGAAACATGTCCGTATCCGAGGAGGTGGACAATGATCTCTGGCCCGTTCTGGGAGACGCTACCCATATCCACCAAATCCTGTTGAATCTCTGCGTCAATGCCCGCGATGCGATGCCGGATGGGGGCAAGCTCAAGGTCGCTGCAGGGAATCAGTTGCTC
Organism: uncultured Verrucomicrobiales bacterium; assembly: GCA_937893495.1. Taxonomy (GTDB): domain Bacteria; phylum Verrucomicrobiota; class Verrucomicrobiia; order Limisphaerales; family JAYPXF01; genus CALBIE01. The sequence goes on from CALBIE010000299.1 coordinate 3,008, forward strand.
GATGAACATTATTCGGCGTTGGATTCCGAACTTAAATCAGGCCCTTATATCACGATCAAGGTGAGCGATTCAGGGCACGGCATATCACCCGCAGACTTGGAGAAGATTTTCGATCCGTTCTTTACCACTAAAGATGTCGGAAAGGGCACGGGGCTGGGATTATCAACAGTGATGGGAATCGTAAAGGGAATGGGCGGAATTATTCATGTTTACAGCGAGCGTGGGAAAGGGACATCGTTCAATGTCTTCCTTCCGGCCGAACCGACGGCAAAAGAGGATGCCGGGACAGAAAGGAAAGCCCTTGCAATGGGACACGGTGAAACAATCCTCGTGGTTGACGATGAGGACGGAATTCTGCAAGCGACGTGTAAATTATTAACCAAACATGGTTATCAGTCGTTACCAGCCAGTGACGGAGCCGAAGCGTTATCTGTTTTCTCCCGCAATCGGGAATCCATTAACGCCGTCCTGACCGATGTCATGATGCCGGTGATGGATGGATTGGACCTCGTTCGCGTGATTCGTAAAATGGATCCGGTGATGAAAGTGGTGGCTTCCAGTGGATTGGAGGATGATTCAAAATTTGAAGCACTCAAAAATCTGGGCGTTTCCACTTTTCTGGCTAAACCGTACACGGCGGAAAAACTGTTGACGACCTTGCGGAATATTCTGGATGAATAACCGGGAAACCGGAAACTTCGAGCGAGAAGCCTATGCCTGAGGAAAATAAAAAAGTGCCAGTAAAGCGCCGCCAGCGACATCAATGGCATCTTCTCTACTATGTGCTGGCGGCATTTAACATCCTGACCGTATTTCTATCGTTACGGTTTATACATCAGGTACAGGGCAATTTTTCGCAGTTGGTGGAAAGCGGTGCTCAATCACAGGCGCGAATAAAGGAGTTTGCCGCTTTGTTTGAGTTGGCTATTCGAATCAAGTCTCCGGTCGATGATGTTTTTGAATCCGGTACGGTCGAGGATGAGCGAGGCAGGATGCTGGCGAGTCAGTCTTTGTTTGACGAATCGTTTCGGATGGCCCTGAAGCGGGTTAAACTCGAAACCGAACCCGCCGATGCCCGCCCCTTGATGGAGGAAGTGATTCAGGCCAAGGAAGTCGTGAAAGGAATCGTGGCAGAAGCAGAAAAATTCTTCGACAATTACGGCAGAGTCAGCGCTTCTGAATCAGGGAAACATCAGGCACGAATCGATCGGCGAATGAAAAGTTTTTACGATATTCTTGCGAATATTAATCTCATAATCAGTTCCATTCAAAACAGGATGCTTGACCGCGAACTGGATTCCATGGCTCGAATTCGCGCGATGGAATTCGTCATCGGAGCATTGGTGCTCGTTATGGTGGTTGGCGCGATTTTTTATGGCCGGCACATCACGCAACGAATGAATGAAGACGCGGAGGACCTGGATCGAGCGCAAAGGGAGTTGCTCGAAACGGCTCGCCGGGCGGGAATGGCGGAGATTGCCACGGGTGTGCTCCACAATGTGGGAAATGTTCTGAATAGCATTAACGTTTCGGCCACGCTCGTTTCAGATCAACTCCGGAAATCCAAAATCGGGAGTGTCACCAAAGTTGCTGAACTCTTTGAACAGAATGCCGACCGGTTGGGAGAGTTCATCAGTGTTGATCCAAAGGGTAAACAGATTCCTGGATTTGTTAAAGACCTTGGAGAACATTTGAAAAGCGAGCAGGCAAAGATGGGCGAAGAGATGGGATCTCTGACTGAGGGTCTGGAGCACGTCAAAACGATTATCTCAATGCAGCAGAGTTACGCAAAAGTTGCGGGAGTTTCGGAGACGTTGCCAGTTGTTGACATCATCGAAGATGCTTTTCGCCTGAATGCCGTTTCATTTGTGCGGCACGATATCAAAATCGCAAAGGATTATGAAATCAAACCGACGATCACGATTGAGCGGCACAAGATGTTGCAGATTCTGGTAAACCTGATGCGCAATTCCAAAGAGGCGATGGATAAGACGGATGATGGACGACAAAAGCAACTTACCGTGCGCGTCTGTGCGAATGATGATAGTTCCATTAAAGTTATCGTGAAAGACAACGGTATTGGCATTTCTCCCGAAAACCTGACGCGCATTTTTCAGCACGGATTTACCACGCGAAAGGAAGGTCACGGCTTCGGTCTTCACAGCGGTGCCTTGGCTGCAAAAGAAATGGGAGGCAGGCTTTCTGTGGATAGTGAAGGCGAACTAAAGGGCGCAACATTCACTCTTGAATTGCCATTCAAATCGCCGCCCGTTGAATCCTGATGAGTGTTACGGAAAAATCTAAATACCGATTGCTGATTATTGACGATAATCCGGCAATTCATGATGACTTCCGGAAAATTCTGAGCCCGCAGAGCCAATCCGTGGCCGATATCAGCGCTGCGGAATCTGTATTGTTTGGCGATAGTTTCGAAACGGACGATACCCCCGACTACGAGATTGATTGTGCCAGTCAGGGGCAGGAAGGGTTGGCGCTTTTGGAGAAATCTATCGTTGCCGATAACCGCTATTGCATGGCCTTCGTTGATGTTCGAATGCCGCCCGGTTGGGATGGTGTCGAAACCATCACGCGATTGTGGAAAGTGGATCCGTCGCTCCAGGCGGTTATTTGCACGGCCTACTCAGATTACTCCTGGGAAGAGATGGTTCGACGGTTGGGACGCACGGATCAGTTGCTTATCCTCAAGAAGCCGTTCGACAATCTTGAAGTCCATCAGATGGTCTGCTCGCTGACGGAAAAATGGAACCTGAAGCAACAGAGTACGACTCAACTGGGCAATCTCGAAAAACTCGTGGCGGAACGGACCCGCGAGTTGGACACTTCCCTGTCGTTAATTCAGGCCACTCTGGATTCGACTGCTGATGGTATTTTAGTGATCGACAAGGAGGGTAGAACGGTTGGTTTCAACAAGAAATTTCTTGGCATCTGGAACTTGTCGCCTTCATTGATCGAAGCGAAACCATATGAAGAAATGGTAAACTCCGTGCTGTGGCAATTGAAGGATACCGAAGGCTTCAGTAACAAGTTCCAGGAGCTCTCTGAACAATTGGAAGCCGCCAGCTACGATCTCATCGAATTTGTTGACGGCAGGATATTTGAACGATACTCGCAACCGCAACGGGTCGGGGAACGAATCGTTGGTCGGGTGTGGAGTTTTCGCGAGATTACCGAGCGTAAAAAGGCAGAACGGAAGATTGTCGAGCAAGCCAGCCTGTTGGATTTGGCTCAGGATGCCATCGTTGTCCGTGATCTTGGAAATTGGATTACTTTCTGGAGTCAGGGTGCCGAACGACTGTTCGGGTGGAGCGCCGAGGAAGTAGCGGGTCAACAGGTGACCGACCTGCTGTTCGAAGATGAAACTGCATTCAACAAGTATCAAGAAGCTGTGATTGCCAAAGGAGAATGGAGTGGTGAATTGGAATTACCCACTAAAAACGGTGAGCGGATTTTTGTCAGCAGTCGTTGGACTCTGGTGCGCGATGATGAAGGGCACCCGAAATCGGTCCTCGCGATTAGTTCCGATCTCACGGAACGGAAAAAAATTGAATCGCGATTGCTGCGAACGCAGCGAATGGAGAGTATCGGAACACTGGCGAGTGGCGTGGCTCACGATCTGAACAACATTCTTTCGCCGATCATGATGTGCGCTCCGTTATTGCGGGCCGGTTTGCCTCCGAAGGAGATGGAAACACTGATTCACAATATCGAGATCAGTGCCCAGCGTGGTGCGTCGATCGTGAAGCAACTTCTCACATTCGGCCGCGGAATGGAAGGAGTAAAGGCAGTCGTGCAGTTGCGGCATCTCGTGGATGAAATTATCAAGATAACCAGGGATACTTTTCCAAAAAACATCACCATCGAGAGTGATATCAAGAAGGACCTATGGCCAATCATTGGTGACGCTACGCATATTCATCAAGTGTTGTTGAATCTCTGTATCAATGGCCGCGACGCTATGCCCGATGGCGGTAAGATAACCATCAACGCGGAGAATCTTGAAATAGATGAGCATTATGCCAGTCAGGAACCGGACGCATCCGCCGGGCCCCACATCCGGTTGCGGATATCAGATACGGGCACGGGCATTCCCGCTGCAGTTCTTGAAAAAATCTTCGATCCGTTCTTCACCACGAAAGAGCAGGGGAAAGGAACAGGCCTTGGGCTTTCGACAGTCATGGGAATTGCACGTAGTCACGGTGGATTCATTAACGTGAGCAGTGAATTGAACAAAGGAACGGCATTCAGCATTTTTATTCCGGCGGCACCAGATGCCCAGGAAGCGGAGATTCGACCCGCTGCGGTCTTGCCCCGAGGGAATGGAGAACTCATCCTGGTTGTGGACGACGAGGCGGGCATATTGAATGCCACCTGCAAACTGCTTGAAGCGAATGGCTACAAAGTGATCACCAGCAGTGATGGCGTTGAAGCTCTCGCACTTTACACCCAGAACAGGGAAAACATCGCGGCCGTATTGACCGATGTCATGATGCCGGTCATGGACGGAGCTGCGATGATGCGCGTGCTCAAGCGGCTTGATAACGAGGTAAAGGTCATCGCCACCAGTGGCCTCGAACAGGACGCCCGATTGGAGGAACTAAAGCAAATGGGGATTCGCGCGTTTATTCCCAAACCATTCACGGCCGACAAGGTGCTAATCACCCTGCGCGGCGTGCTCGACGGTGAAATAGTCGCCGTCGAGGAATAGATCTGAACTCCCCTCGTGCCCGCCTGTTTCCAACCCGCAAATGTCGCAGAACTGATCGACCGCATCGCTGAATGCAGGACTGCTCGATCCGGGATTGGCAAGGTGGATTGTTCGCGAATTGGAAAAATCCTAAACTATCTGCCCGAGGATATGACAGTGCGAGTGGAGTCGGGTATCAGTCTGGAAGAATTGAGCGAAATTCTCGCAAAATCCGGTCAATGGCTACCGGTGGATCCGCCCGGCGCGTCACGATTGACCGTAAAAGATCTATTGGATGGAAATCTCTTTGGACCTGCGATCAGCGGCTTCGGTTTCATTCGCGAGCACTTGATTGGTTTGAAGGCCGTGCTTGCGGACGGAAGGATGATCGAGTCCGGTGGTAACGTGGTTAAGAATGTCGCCGGTTACGATTTGCAGAAACTATTCATCGGTGCTGAGCAAAGTCTCGGAATAATAACGGAAGCGGTTTTCAAACTCGCTCCCGTGCCGAGAGTCCGGCGAGTTTTGACGATCTCCTGTCGGGATATTTCAACCGCAGCGTCGGTATCGCAAACGGTGCGTTCCGCGCCAGTGACTCCGGAAGTGTTTGATTGGTACCGGCTTGGCGAAATGGAAAAGAACAACGAGATCACGGTTGTCCTGCGCTTCGGTGGAAACACTGACGACGTTGATGAACAAGCGGCGAGGATGAGTAGATTGGGTTTTTGTGTCGGAAAAACTGCCGATTATGATGAATGGCTGTTGAATCAAGGACGTACTGTTCAAAGGACAACGGTGCCGCCGTCATCTCTGGATGCGCTGATACAACGGTTAAACGGTCAACCTTTTATCGCCCGGGCTGGCAACGGAATCGTTTATCATCAGGATCCTTCGCTTGCCTCCCGACCGAACCGTCCGTTGTTTCTGGAGAAGCGAATCAAGGAAATGTTTGATCCCCTGGGAATCATGCCCGTGCCGCCATGGCTGTAATGAACAGCGACAACTTGTTTCTCGACGAGGCCAAGGCTCTGGCGTGCGTGCATTGCGGGCTTTGTCTGGGCGCGTGTCCTACTTATCTCGAAACTGGCAACGAAAATGATTCACCGCGCGGGCGTATCTATCTGATGCGTGCGTTGCAGGCACAGCGGATTACCGTGGAGGAAGCGTTGCCGCATATTGATCGATGCCTCGGTTGTCGCGCGTGTGAAGTAGCGTGCCCGAGCGGGGTGCAATATGGGGCGCTGCTCGAAACCACTCGCGAGCATATCGAGCAACGGCATCGGCGCTCGTTCTTCCAGACGGTTCTTCGGAGATTCGTTATCGAAAAAGTTTTCCCCTACGCCAGGCGCATGAAATGGGCCCTATGGCCAGCGCGGATATTGAAACGGATGGGACGAATTGTCTGGTTGCCCCGGTTCATTCGCGATTCAGTCAGCTTGATTCCGTCTCAAATTGTGGCCACAAATTTGCCGGAATTTTCACCGGCCACAACAGAAGAATCACGCGGGCAAGTCGGCTTGATTACCGGTTGTGTGATGAGTGTGATGTTTGGCGATACTCATCGAAATACCGTACGACTGCTCAATGCCGCCGGATATGACGTGGTGGTGCCACGGATGCAGGAATGTTGCGGAGCACTCTTTGCCCATGGTGGCCAATTGGAAACGGCGCGACAATTCGCTCGACGGAATATCGAAGTATTCGAGCGGGAATCACTCGATGCCGTAATCATCAACGCGGCTGGATGCGGTTCCACGCTCAAGGAATACGGTCATTTGCTGGAAGGAGATCGGGAATGGGCAAAACGTGGCATGACGTTCAGCGCAAAAGTAAAAGACCTTTCAGAATTCCTGTTTGACATCGGCTTCATCGAGCGCGTCATTCGCGAATCCAGTATCGCACCTCCATCATCCTCGGTCACTTTCCATGACGCCTGTCATCTTGCGCATCCGCAACGAATCACAAATCAACCCCGGCAACTCGTCAAGGCGATCGCTGGCGGCAGCTTCGTCGAATTGCCCGAGGCGGACGTCTGTTGTGGCAGCGCCGGAAGTTACAACCTTACCGAACCAGCCATGGCCGGGCGACTTCAACAGCGCAAAGTGCGGAATATTCAGTCAACCCGGGCGCGTACTGTCGTGACCACGAACCCTGGCTGTCTGTTGCAAATCAATGCCGGAATGGCTCGCGCGGGAAACTCCGACGTGCGCGTGATACATCTCGCGGATTATCTCGCCGAACAGTTGTTCACTGACTGATCCGCCCTTCGTGAGTGTAAACATTCATGCGGTCATCTCGAAGAAAACCGATGAGCGTCTGGTTTGAGTCCTTCGCGAAATCGATTGCCAGACTCGAAGGCGCTGAGACTGCCGCCACAATCGGGATGCCGGCCACAAGTGCCTTTTGCATGATTTCAAATGATGCCCGACCGCTGATCAGCAGGATTTGCGAGTGGTAGGGCAGAAGCTGATTCTGGAAGCCGTAACCGACGACTTTATCAACTGCGTTATGTCGTCCGACGTCTTCTCGCAGGACGATCAGGTTGCCGGAGAGGTCGAAGATTGCGGCGCCGTGGAGGCCGCCAGTCGTTCCGAATACCGTTTGATTCTCTGCCAGTGTCGTCGGAAGTTTTGAGAGCACATTCGTGGAGACCTGGAGACCGTCGCATTCAAGTGCGGCAACAGATTGATGGATTGATTCGATGGTTGCCTTGCCGCAAAGCCCGCAACTGCTGGAGGCAAACACGTGGCGAGTCAGTTTTTCTTCATCGAACTCGACGCCCGGGGACAAAAACGCATTGACTACGTTTTGAGTATCAGCCGCTTCACCGCGCTGGCAGTGCTCGATCTCCATGACATCCGCAAAATTCTTTATGATTTGCTCCGTCAAGAGAAACCCCGCCGTCAGTTCGTAGTCATGGCCGGGTGTTCTCATCGTGACGGCGATGCCCCGGCCGCGCACCCGTATTTCCAACGGTTCTTCAATGACCAGTGAATCCGTCACCGTCTCGGGTTTTCCGTCCTTGGTGAACTTCAGCACCGGACGTTTTGTGATGGAGGATTCGTCGGACATCGTTAGAACCAGTTGTAATTGAAACTGATACTGATGCGTTCTGATCTGGTTGGATTGGAAGCGACTTCATGGCGCAGCCAACTTTCAAACAATATCAGGCTGCCGGCTTCAGCCGGGTATTCGACAAACTGTCGGTTTTCCGGACGGGCATCGGTTTTGCGTGGTGGCGCCGCCATCATGTTGGCAAGGCGGGGATCTTCAAACTTGATGCTGGAACAGCCTTTTGGCATTCGAACGTAATAGGTTCCGCTGATGGTTGACGTCGGGTGCAGATGCAGGCCGTGGACCGTGTGTTCGGGCATGACGTTGACCCAGCAATCGGTCATCACCAATTCGCGATTCTTCAGGTCGAATTGGATATGTTCTGCGAAGGTCTTGATGTGGCGATTGAGTTTTTTCTCCAGTTCCCTGAACGTGGAGGACATCTGGTGGAGCTTGTCGAGGCTGCCGTAGGATGTGTAACCGCCGCGATAGTTTTTCTTCGACCACTTTTGGCCCTCGATATCGTAGCCGCGAATCTGGTTGGTTTCCTTGATGAGTTCGCGATTAAGCGCTTTCGCACCCGTCCGTTGGAGCGGCGCGTGGTAGATGCACGTTGGAAACAGGGCCTGAATTCGCATTGCCTGACAAACTAACAGGGACTGACTTCCGAGTCAGTTAAAAGAGCATAGACACCATTGAACGGGCGGATTGCTGTCCTGCCTTAACGGACGAGTACCCGCCGTTTCTGAGTTAGTGACCTCAAAGCGGGTTGAATGGAAAGCGGTCGTTCACTCCTCGAGGGCGGGTTGGAAGCCGAGGTAAGCAGGGAGGTTGTCAGCGCACCACCGGCGGTATTCCTGGGTGCTGGAAAAGATGCGGACGCCGGGTTCGTCGAGAATGGGGCGGTTGACTCGACAGAATCCGTATTTCATGCGGGATTCAACCGGGCGTTCCATTTGGCGACGGCATTGTTCCCGAAACTCGGCGTCCTCGGATTCTTGCATGAGTTCGGTGTCGTAGGCGCTCATTTCCGTAGAAAGTAAATCATCTTGCTAATCGAAATCAATCACACGCCTATGCGCGAACTTCAACAGCTACACCAGCTTGTGCCGGCCTTTGCTTTTACGGATTCGGACGGAGACGACTTTGTATTCCGGACAGAGGGCTTCCGAGTCGTGCACATCAGAGGTGATGTTGTTGATCATGACCTCCGGGAAATGAAAGGTGGTGCTGAGGACACCGGGTTTTACTTCGGTCGTGACCACAGCTTTGACATCGGCTTTTCCCCGTTTTGATTCGAGACAAACCGAGTCGCCATCGACGATGTGATTCGTTTCCGCGTCAGCGGGATTGATCATCAGCAGGTCTTCGATGGTGATGTCACCGTTGGGTGTGCGACGGGTCATGGCACCGCAGTTGTAGTGCTCCAGGACGCGGTTCGTGGTGAGAATATACGGATAGTCTTTTTCGTTTTCGGAGACTTCCCGGGTCTCCTCGAAAGGGGTGTATTTTACAAATCCCTTGCCGCGTTTGAAATCTTCCGTGTGCAGGATCTTGGTGTCTTCTCCGCCGGATTTGATGGGCCACTGTTTGCCATTGTCGCCGAGTTCATCCCAGACCGCGCCTTCGAAGAAGGGAACGATTCGGGAAATTTCCGCCAGCATGGTCGCAGCGTCGTAATCGGCTTGTTCGTAACCGAGGCGGTTCATCATATCGATGATGATCTGGCCATCGGGCTTGGTGCCGGGCAGGGGTTGGACGACTTCGTTGACGCGTTGAACGCGGCGTTCGCCATTGGTGAAAGTGCCGCTCTTTTCGAGGAAGGACGCACCCGGAAGGACGACGTCGGCCATCTTGGCGGTCTCCGTCATGAAGAGTTCCTGCACAACCAGAAGTTCAAGCTTCTCCAATGCGGCGACGACCTTGTGGGAGTTTGGATCCGTCTGGACGATGTCTTCACCAATGATCCACATGGCCTTGAGACGGTCGTCGAGCGCGGCATCAAACATCTCCGGAATCTTGTAGCCGACGTGGATGGGAAGTTTGGCGCCGTAGAATTCTTCGTAGCGCTTATGATTCACCGGTTTGGTGACATCGAAATATCCGGCGCCCTGGTGGGGTTGTGCCCCCATGTCGGCGGCTCCCTGAACGTTGTTCTGCCCGCGCAACGGATTGACGCCCACGCCGGGGCGCCCGATGTTCCCAGTGAGCATGGCGAGATTGGCGATCTGCATCACGGTAAAAGTGCCCTGATAATGCTCGGTGACACCAAGGCCGTGAAACGACATGGCGTTGCCGGAAGTGGCGTAGGCGATCGCGGCGGCCCGGACATCTTCCCTTTTAACCCCTGAGATTTTCTCAAGTGCGTCAATGTCGATGTTTTCAATCTCGGCCTTGAAATCGTCGAACCCTTCCGTGCGGGTATTGATGAAGTCCTCGTGGACGAGACCTTCCTTCACAATGTAGTGAAGCATCATGTTGAGGACGGCGACGTTGGTGCCGGGGCGTAGTTGGAGAAAATGGTCGGCGTAGCGGGCCAGCTCAATTTTGCGCGGGTCGATGACGATGAGAACCTTGCCCTTCATCGCATGTTGCTTGAGTTTCGCCCCGGTGACTGGATGCGCGTCGGTGGGATTGGCGCCAATGACCAGCATGCAGTTCGTATGCTCCAAATCCGCGATGGAATTGGTGGCCGCGCCAGTGCCAAAGGCGCGTTGCATGCCCAACGCGGTGGGGGAGTGGCAGACCCGCGCGCAGCAATCGATGTTGTTCGTGCCGATGACAGCGCGAATGAATTTCTGCATGAGGTAGTTTTCCTCATTGGTGCAGCGGGCGGAGGAGATTCCCGCAATATAGTCAGGGCCGCGATCTTTCTTTATTGCACGAAGTTTTGCCTCGATGAAATCGTAAGCCTCGTCCCAGGTAGCTTCCTCGAACTTTCCATCACGCTTGATCAACGGCGAACGAAGGCGTTCGGCGTGGTTGTAGAATTTGAAAGCGTAACGGCCCTTGAGGCAGGTGTGTCCCTGATTCACCTCGGAGTCGTATGGAGCGCGGATGCTGTGAATGTTGTCATTCGTCGAAGCGACCTCGAGATTGCATCCGACGCCACAATAGGTGCAGACGGTGCGGGTCTTTTTCTGACTCGCGAGGCCTTTCGAAAAGTAAATATCGGAAATTGCCGCGGTCGGGCAGGTCTGGGCGCAGGCACCGCAACTGACGCATTCGGATTCGCCGAACGGATTGTCCGAACTCTTGATGATGCGATTGTCAAACCCGCGACCAGCCATGCTGAGAACGAACTGCCCCTGAACCTCGTCGCAGGCGCGGACGCAACGATAACAATTGATGCATTTCGAAAGGTCCGAGGTCATGTACGGATGACTGAGGTCTTTCTCGCGATCGAGGTGATTCCTCCCGGCCGGATAGCGAACGGCGTGAATGCCGACGCGAGCCGCCACTGTCTGAAGTTCGCAGTTTCCGTTGACTTCGCAGGTCAGGCAATCGAGCGGGTGATCCGTCAGGACGAGTTCGATGATGTTGCGGCGGAGGCGCTGAACATTTTCGGAATCGGGATAGATGAAATAGCCTTCCTGAATCGGCGTGTGGCACGAAGCCATGACCTTGGAACGGCCGCCTTTCGTGAGGGCAACGTCCACACTGCACACCCGACAGGAGCCGAAGGGTTCGAGATTGGGCGCGTCGCAAAGGGTCGGCACCGAGTCCTTGCCAAGATTGCGCCGCAGGAAGGTGATGACGGTCTCGCCGGGTTTGATTTCGTGAGGGCGGTCGTTGATGTAGGCGAGTTTCATGGGGGGAAGTTTTAAGCACTAATAGACACTAATTTACACGAATGTGGAGGTGGCAATGCCAGGCGCGATCGCCTCCAGGAACGTGCGTGCGTTCCGAGGGCGTTCCACGGCTGGCGTACAAACTGTGATTTGATTCGTTTGTATTCGTGTCCATTCGTGGTTTCTCGTCAGTTCTTCTTAAAATACGGGGCAAGTTCGTCCTTGAAATATTGCAGAGCATTGCGAATTGGCAAGGGGACGCCGCCGCCGAGCGCGCAAAGGGAGCCTGTTTCCAGGGTATGGAGCAGGTCGTCGAAGAGTTGTTCATCGATCTTGTAATCCTCGTTCTGTGCCTTGTGGCACAGTTCCTGGCCGCGAACGGAGCCGAGGCGACAGGGGAAACATTTGCCGCAGCTTTCGGCGGCGGTGAAGTCGAGGAGATGCTCGATGTATTGAATTATCGGGTAGTCTTCAGGAATGGAGACGACCGAAGCGTGTCCGAGCAGGAATTGGTTTTGGGCGAACGATTCGAAATCGATGGTCAGGTCTTTGATACGATGGACGGGAACCATGCCACCCAGGGGACCGCCAATCTGGACGGCTTTGACCGCTGATTTGAAGCCGCCACCCAGTTCATCCACGACGAATGAGAGCGGTGTTCCCATATCGACTTCATACATTCCCGGTTTGTTGAAAAAGCTGTCGAGACAAACGAGCTTGGTGCCGCTGGATTTTTCCGTGCCGATGGCCTTATAGGCCGCGCCGCCATGCTTGAGAATCCACGGAACCGCGGCCAGCGTCTCGACGTTGTTGACGACCGTGGGTTTGTTGAAGAGCCCTTCCTGCGTTGGATAAGGCGGGCGCACGCGAACTTCCGGGCGTTGACCCTCAATGGAACTCAGCAGCGCGGTTTCTTCGCCGCAGATGTAGGCGCCCCGGGCGG
>CALBIE010000300.1 GCA_937893495.1 uncultured Verrucomicrobiales bacterium
GATGTCCCTGCGGGACAAAGGCGGCATTGCTCTTCTACTTCCGCACCACGACGAGCCAGTCTTCCTTCGAATCCGTTGGCGGATTTCCGATGGCGGCCTTGGCTCCGCCGCGGACTGACTTTACCGAACCTTTCGTCAATGCGCCACCGACGCGCGGATTGAACCAGTTCACACTGAAACTGCCTTTGGCTCCCGTGATATCCAGTTGTGTGGTTCCACCGTTAGCGAGATAGACCAGATAGATTTCGTTCGGCTTCGCAAAGCAATATCTTGAGTTGTCTTTGCCATCCGTCCCGACCAGCGCATCCGCGTTCCGCATCTTTGGAAACGGGATTTTGTGGTCACGGAAAAACTCCAGCGCGATGCGGCAATAATCCCAACTTTGATCGCGACTGCGCCAGTCCTCGCAAATCAGGTCGTTCTGCGCGAGCTTGTAGCCGAAGTAATATTCGCACCCCGCGCCGCCACCCATCAAGGTTCCCCACAGAGTCTGTTTGCGCACTTCGTGTTGGGTATGAACCTTTTTGCCATCCACGTCGTGGCCGTTGAATCCCTCATAGCCCAGGTCCGGCACCTGCGCATGGGCTGCGTTGCCTGATTCATCGAAGGCGACCACCCAGGGCTTGCCCGCCTTGGTCGAGGCGTCGACCCACTTGACCACCTGCCAATGCGTGTCAGCGATGTTGCTGTTCTGCAAAGAGAATCCAGACAGTGTCGATTTCTTTCCAAACAGCGGCGGATAAACCGTGTCCTGCTGATTTGGAAACGTGTGAACGACGATCAGATGGTCATAGGGATCGACGTCGTGAAGGTACTGCGCCATGTCCTTCTGTTCCTTGGTGGATTGCGTGTTTTCCTCGCCGAGATTCCAGTTCAGCGCCAGCGCATGGCCAAACCGCGCAATGAGTTCGCGGCAATACAATTTGCGTTCAGGTCCGAGCCTGCCGCCGTCAAGCGACGTCGGAACGATTCCATCATCGGCATTGTGTCTGCGGCGGTTGTCGTCCATTTCCGTCTCCTGCAGTTTGAAATGCAGGTAATGGCCCACCTTGGTCGCGTGGTCAAAGACGATTCCCCACTGATCGAGTTTGGAGCAGTCGTAATGAAATTTATCGTCACGTTCCGTGAACGGCCACACGTTGTCGCCATCACCACCGGCGTTGTAGGGCATAAAGGAAAAGACGTTGCAGCCCTTGCCGGCAAGGTAGTTGAGCGCGCCGATCATTCCCTTGCCCTTGCCATTCTTCCAAGTTGGATCACCGGGCTTCCAATCCTTCACGTGCGGCGCCCAGGTTTTCAATGGCACTTTGGCCTTCCTCGCCTCCGTCCCGTCAAAATCACGGTAGCCGAGAAACGTTTCCGGCGCATCAGCGCCGGCTTTCAGGAAATAATCACCCGTTCCGGCAAAACGGAGATACCGCTCACCGACATACTGCAGACGACCTTTCGCCCGAAGATCGCGGCCAGTCTTGTCCGTGGGTGAGATGGCAAAGCTCCCCTGGACACCGTTGCCGGGCACTTTGGCGTCCGAGGTTGGATAGTCCTGAAACGCGATGCCCTCGCCGCGTAGAATGGTCACCAGATAGGTCCACCGCCCGGGCTTGTAAGCGGACAAGTGCGCGCGCCACCGAGTCCCTGATTCAGCCCCGGATTCTGCTGCGTTTCCGTCGGCCGCGAAGTATCCCGGCACGTTGTAGCGAGGCGAACCGGATTCGTGGACGAACATGACAAACATCCGGTAGTCGGTGAACGGATTAGGCTTATTGTCACGCTCGTGCGCGTAAGGGCCATCGAGAGTCAGGGTGACCTTGTGCCACTGCTTGAGTTCGCCGGAAATCGTCACCTCTCCCTTGCCGTCGGATTTACGTGGCAACACCAGGGGCGGACCCGCCTTTTCTGAGGTGACTGGTTTCACATTTACCGCCGCCATTTTCGCGACGGCAGCCTTGGTTGCCTCGTTCGCCGGAGCGAACGCCAGCGCAGACCAGCGGGCGCGACTGAATTCCTGCCCATCCTCCGAACCAATCACCGAACGAACGGCGATCACGTCGCCCTGACCGATTTCGATATTCTTCCACGTGTTGTGAAATCGTTTACCCTCCTCAAACTGTTCCTTACTGAGTGGTGTCAGAAACGCTCCCAATTTCACATCATTGACAAACACCTCGTAACTCGAACGCCCGTCATTCTCACCGACTGTCTGCAGCGTCAGATGATACCGACCGCCGGCAAACGGAAACGGCGCCATGGCCTTCGCGTCCTTGCGCTGTTCGGGGTTGACGGCGAGCCACTTGTCCTTGTCCGCATAATAGCCGGAGCCCGATGTCGGAAAACTCACCGCCGGCATCAACAGGCCGGCGCGGGGAGACGTGGCTGGTACAGCGGCAGCGTCTGAGGAAGCGACAGGTGCGGCCACGAACGGAAACGCCGCCGGCACCTTGCCGGACTTCACCTTCGACGAGGGCCCCAAATCGGTCGGTTTGTAATCGCGCTGATTCACCATCACGAACTTGTCGAACTCAAACCCGTCTTCCCGCATCGAGACTGCGATGACGTGTTCGCCGGCAGTTTTCACGTCGAGGAACAGTTTGCCCGGAACGCCCGTGTGGGCCTTTTCCGTGCGTTGCTTGCTGTCCCAATGCCAGTTGTGCTTGGCGACCGTCTGCCACCGCCGGCCGCTCTCGGGCCATTCGCCATCGATGCCCACATGAATGCCATTGTCCTCGCTTCCGGTAGAATGGGCGCGCACCCAGACGTGATAACGACCCGGCGTATTGAAGTGCACCTTGTAATGCAGGATGGCCATCTTGCCCGGTTCGGGTGAAAAGTTTTCACCCTTAATCAATTTCTCGCCGTGATTGCGCCGCGAATCCGGCAATGCCTCCACGTATGCGCCCCCACTGGCACCGCCCATATGGGCCGGATCCGCATCTGGCTTCAAATTCGGTTGCGACCCGGCGGTAGTAACGTGCCAGGCGCGCACCTTATCTTCGGTCTGCTTGAAAAAATGTTCCGCCTCGACCGCGACGATGCCGCCCGACTCGTCAAATACAAGGTTGGCAGACGCGATAGGTTTGGTCGTGTCCGCTGCGTAAAGCGTTGAAACGGCCCCGAGGGCAACGAACGCCATGGCGAACAACTGGCCGGCGGTGAGGTTGGATTTTTTCATAGTTCAATCCGTGAAATCAGGCGGCGCAAAATACGGCGATCCCATTTGGGATTTCCATCCCAAACTCAGCGAATTCAGTGCATAGTTCGCGGTGTATCGATTGATTACCACCCGAAGGATGGTTCGAACGTTGGGCAACAGCCATCCCCTCTTTTCATGGAATGTCAAAGAACGATTGGGAGAGAAACGGCACTTAGAGTCCCTGAACTGCAGCCGTTGTCAGGAGGCTCATGCAATCCTGGGCAAAAGGATTTTGAGCCTCCTGACGTCGGCTGCTACCAGATACCTGGAGAGGATGTTCCCTTTGAACAACGCCACGCCTTGATTTTCCCAGGAACCACCCGGGGTGCGCGAAATCCCGTCTGAAGGCGGAACCAATGTTGGTTTTTTTGAACCAAAACACTTTTTACCAGACAAATTCTCTGGTTGGCGTCGCTTGTAAACGTGAAAGAATGCCTCTGAACCCGTGCAGAACGATTCCTCCCCAGACAATTGGTGCGAATGGCTTGAAGCCAATTCGAGCCGATTTCTGCTCTTCGCTCGTCAGCAGACTCGCACGGAAACGGACGCGGAGGACGTGCTGCAGGATTCATTGGTCGAGTCATGGCGGCGGGCCGGGAATCGACGCCCGAAACCAGCGCTCGTATTTACCACCATCCGACGCCGGGCGATTGATCTGGGCCGATCGCATGAACGCCGCCTTGCCCGCGAGCTGGTCAGCGAATCCGAAAAAACCTGGTTTGAGCCGGACATTGAGACGCGCGATTCCAATCGCGTGCTCGAATCCGCCGTCCGTACACTGCCCCCTGATCAAGCCGAAGTCCTGGTACTCAAGACCTGGGGAGAGCTCACTTTTCGCGAAATCGCCGAGACGCTCGGCATTCCACAAAACACGGCGGCGTCCCGCTATCGCTACGCGCTGGAGGAACTCCGAAAGTGCCTGAAGGGAGCGTTGTTATGAAACCTTTCGAGGAAAACGACGAAACGATTGAGGCGGCTCTTGAGCGCCTGAAACCGACACGACCCGATGCGGAATTGATGCAGCGGTTGGTAGTGGCTCGACCTCGGACACATGATGATAAATCGAGCAGGCAACGCACTCCCGTATCCGGGCAAAATTTCTGGCGTTTATTTGTGCCGGTCATGGGCGCCATCGCACTTGTCTTTCTATTGAAAAATCGACCACCGGAAACGGAGCAACAACAGGCGGGACCGCAGTTCCCAACCCTGGCGAGCACGTCACAAGTATTTGAACCGGTGGAAACCAATTCATTCGTCATCGACTCCGAAGAACTCGCGCTTCTGCCCGGACCCGATTCCCGCCCGGTCCGCCTGATGCGAGTACGCTGGGTTGACTACGCGCGTTCCCGGGCGGACGATGGGTCAGAACTCCTGCTGGCCACGGAACGCGAGAACGTCTTTCCCGTCTCTTTTCAACTCTACTAACCCTCAACTCGAATATCAGAACCATGAAAACAATCATTCCCTCGACCCTTATCGTGCTCACGGCGATTGCACTGAGTCAGGCATCGCTCACCGCGGCGGAAAAGGAAGATAAAAAACCAACGACGCGCACACAATCCACCTCAACTTCGACGCAGGTAATTTCCCGTGACGGCAAGGCGGTGGGTACCGTCACGGTAACCGTCAACAACGACGGCAAGGTCGAAACCAAGACCTGGAAGATTGGAGACACCCTCATTCAGCAACCGCGGACCATCAGGGTGACGCCCTTACAAAAAATGGAGAAAGCCACCTGGCTTGGGGTCGCCATCACCGACGTCTCGGAGGATGTCGCCACACAACTCCCACTTCCAAAAGGTGCCGGCCTGCGGGTTCGTCACGTGGAAAAAGGTTCCCCCGCTGACAAAGCCGGACTCAAAGCCGACGATTTGATTTATCGGATCGACGAGCAGATCATCTTCACCATCGAACAGTTCCAGGCGTTGATTCGGACCTACAAACCCGGTTCCGATGTCGACGTGACATTTTTTCGCAAAGGGAAGCAGCAGAAGGCCAAGGCAAAATTGGAAACCCATGAATTACTGGCTTCCAATCCGGCAAAGCCAGGATTGAAGAAGGCCGATCCGGCAATTCAATGGAGGCCCAACCAACCCACCATTAGGTCAGTCGATCCCGATCGCAAAGAAATGTCGGAACTCCTCAAAAAACTGCGCGACGCCCAACAAAAGCTTGGCGGTGCCCAACAACAGTTTGGCTTTACCACCCAGCGCCGCGCCATCATCGTGAATCCGGATGGCAAGACGACGGTAATCCAGAATAGCGAGATCCAAAAAATATACGCGAATCCGTCCGCAAGTCCCTCGAGACAGCCGGGGTTTCAAAGCAAACGCTCGAAGAGACGCTGGAAGCTATCGACAAGGGGTTCGGTGGACAAAAGAAATCGGGCAATTAGTCCCGCCATCGAGCGGTAACCACTTCTTCGCAAAACGCCGGTCCAACTCGGGCCGGCGTTTCATTTTTTTTACTACAGCTTTACGAGAGCAATAAAAATAAACAATAGTCACAAAGGGCAAACCAATTGATGGCATCGCAAGGAGAGGTGGCGCTACACAACTTCGAAGACGTAGTTGATCAACTCCGACACCGGCTCGAAACCCAATCGCTCCAGAATCGGCCGGCTCATTGGACCAGCCTCGGTGTAGAGATAATTTACGCCACGGTTTTGAGCATCCACAACCCGCACTGAAACGATGCCACGATAGATACCCTTCCCGCGTTCGGCTGGCACCGTTGAACCGGCAAACAATCCGCCGAACGTCATCCGCTCGTTGTATCGAACCAGTCCGCATCCCACCGTTTCACCTTCCCGCTTCGCCGCATAGAAACTCAGGTGGTCGTCTATGTCCCGCATTTCGCAGGCGAACGCAGTCATCAAATCATCCACGTCTTCGGTCCACACCAACGTGGCCACCGGCCGCAGTTCCTCATCCAATCGATCCGGATTCGTCAGCAGTAGATACTCGATTCCTTCGGGAACCGAGGATTGAAACCGGCTCACATCAAGGATCATGACCGTGCATTCTTCGTCCGGCTTGAATCCTCGCGTCAGCAGGCGATCACCGATTCCCGGTGGCGCATCATGCGAATGAATCTTCCAACGGAGCGAATGCCCGACCGTCTGATACCATTCAATCTGCGCTTCGATGACCTCAGATACCGGCGCGGCGTTCCAATTGACAAAATCGATCCAATTGTGGTCGGCCGACGGAACCGGACCGATGGCGCGCTGCGCGTTCTCGTCGGACACGATGCGATAATTCGAGGCAAGAATGCTCTTACCCCGCCGGATCTCGGTGTCGTAGAACTCCAATATATCTGGCGGCAATCCCATCAAAGCCATTCCTGTATCTGTTCGTCGGAAACATTGCCACCACAGATGATGATCCCAATCCGTTTCCCGGAAAAACGGCCGTCCGACTCGAGGATTGCAGCCACGCCCACGGCGCTCGACGGTTCAGCGGTCAAGCCGGCATGTCGTTTGAGCAGGCGCATGCCTTCCCGGATTCCCTCTTCCGAAACCAACATACCGTCGTCAATCAAATCGTGCATGTCCTCAAGAGCCTCGGGTATGGGAGTCCTGACTCCTATCCCATCAGCGATCGTTTCAATGCGCTCATGCGCCACGATCCGACCTGAACGCCATGATTCAATCATCGCCGGGGCACCCTGCGCCTGCACGGCAATGATCTCGGTCTCCGGGCTCAGCGCCTTGAAGACGCACCCAATCCCGTTGAACATCGCGCCGTTGCCCAGCGGAATCAGCAGGGCATCGAACGGCTCCGGGTGTTCCAACAGCTCCAATCCCATCGTCCCGGCGCCTTCCACTGTTTCAATGGCCAACGCATCCTCGACAAATCGCGCGTCCGATGTCGCGGCGACGCGCTTCGCCTTCAGTTTCGCAGCATCGAAATCCTCGCCATGCAGCACCACGTCGGCACCCAGTTCGCGCATCCGATCCAACTTGATCGGGCTGGCATTGACGCTCGCATAAACCGTCACCGGGATGCCGCGACGGCCGCACGAAAATGCCATTGCCTGCCCGAAATTGCCCGCGCTGGCGCAAAGGATCCGCCGGCCGTCCGTGTGCCGGGACGCCAACACTTCTGACCCGCGCCCCTTGAAACACCTCACCGGATTCTGAGTTTCATCCTTCAATACCATCTTTGCACTGAGTCGCTCGCTCAACTCGTCGCACGCATACTGCGGCGAGTTGAGAAAGACTGGATCGATGTAGTGTAAAGAATCTCGAATCCCTTCGATCTTCAATCGCGCGCGCGCTGTTTGATTTTGGTTTGCACCCATGGTCGATTGGTTCCGTTCTTGTCGGCTGCAATAAATACGCGAGCTGTACGCGGGGCTTTACCTTAAACAATACGTTGATTTTTGGAAGCGCATCCGGGAAAGGCGGCAAACCGGTGGCCGCATTCGAGCGGAGCCTCCGAGAACCCGTAGGGTTCAAAAGCAGTGGTAGCCCCGGGTAAGCGCAGCGCCACCCGGGGTTCCCGACATAAACCGTGCGCACCCCGGCAGGGGTGACAGACAAATGACCGCTTTTTTCTGCGATCCCTTCGGGATCGACTTCATCTCATCTCCGTACCCGGGGCGGCGCTTCGCTTACCCCGGGCTACCGGTTCTTCGAACCCTTCGGGTTCCGAGCCACCGATTCCCTCGTAAGATACAATGTCATGGAAAGGAACGCACGATCTCCCGGCTACCGAGTTGGGTACGGAATGTGCAGTTCGTCCCTTTGGATTCGTAAATGAACAGCCGTAAAAGTGAACCATCACCACCACCGGAATACGTTAACCGGAGCTGAGATAAAGACTCAGGATACCGACTACCCGTTTGCACTTCAGCCAGGCGGTCTTGGATTTCTTGGGTGAGCGCAGCGTGCGCCGAATACCTGGCAACGTCGTTAACTTTTTTAAGGGAAAGGCAAACCTCAACCGCCACAATGCAAAATAACACCAATAAAACGCCCTTGATAACGACTGGTATTTCAGGACGAGACGCGGTCATGTCTTGGCCAGTTAAGAAAAACAAACAAAACGGAGGTTCACGAAGACGTTTCTATTCAAGGCAATGCACCTTGTCCAGATGATTGACGAAACTTGATGTTCCGGGGCACGATGGAAGTGTCAAACCCCATTCCGTATATGCATCGTCGTCAATTCTTTCAATCTTCCGCCATTGCACTGGGCGCACTGGGCGTGTCCCGGCTGCCGCTGTTCGCTCAATCCACTATCCGAGGCACGGCCAGCCGGCACTTCACCATCAAGGATATCAAGCGCACCACCGTCCGGTTGTCTTACCGGCCCGCGCCGCAACGCGCCATGGATCGCGAACTGCCACATTGGCGTTATTCGGAACTCTGCGAAGTCGCGCTTTCGTCAGGCAAGTCCGGCATCGGCGAAACCCTGCTGTACTACACGTGGGGCGCGACTGAAGATGACGACGTGAAGCGTGCCATTGGGAAGAACGCTGTCGAAATAATGTGGGACGACACCCTCGGCGCGGGATTGCAGATGGCGTTGTTCGACGCCGTTGCGAAGACCGCGGATGTGCCGCTGCACCGGTTGTTCGGCAATCAGGTTTACACCTCGACGCCTCTCTCATGGTGGAACATCGACACGTCGGCCGCCGACATGGCGTCCGAATGCAAACTGGCTTACGACACCGGCTACATGTCCTACAAGACCAAGGGCCGGCCGTGGTTCGACATCCATGAGCAGTTGCGGCACGCGACGACGGTCGTGCCCGAGTCGTTCAAGATCGACATGGATTTCAACGACACGCTGCGGGATGCCAAGCGCGCCATTCCAATGCTCAAGGAACTCGAGAAACATCCGCAGGTGGATATTTACGAGACACCAATTCCCCAGAGCGACGTGGAGGGCAATCGCCGCATTCGCGACTCGACCCGCGTCAACATCGCCATGCACTACGGCAACCCGTCACCGCGCATCGTAGTTGAGCGCGGTGCCTGTGATGGATTCGTGGTGGGCGGCGGCGCATCCAGGACGATTCGTGCCGGACGTTTTGCCGAGGAAGTGGACATGCCGTTCTGGCTGCAACTGGTCGGCACCGGCATCACCGCGGCCTATTCGCTGCACTTCGGAGCGGTGCTCAGTTACGCGCGCTGGCCGGCGGTGAATTGTCACCAGCTTTACACCCATCAACTCCTCGCCGATCCGATCATCGTGAAGGACGGATTTTCGAAAGTGCCCACCGGTCCAGGCATTGGTCACGAAATCGATCGCGATGCCGTGGAACGATTCAAGGTGGCAAAGCCCGCCGCACGCCCGGAACCCGAACGTCTGCTCGAAACCACCTGGAAGGACGGAATGCGGATGTACATCGCGAGCAACGGCAAAGTGAACTTCATGCTGACCCAGGGAAATCTGGAAACCATGCCGTTCTACAAGGAAGGGGCGGATACAAAACTGTTTCCGAATGATGGATCCCCCCGCTGGCGGCGTCTGTATCAGGCAGCTCAAAACAAACCGGTGTTTGAATGACGAGGGAAAGCGTGAAACTCGTGGTGTGTTGTCAGGAAGATTGGGGAGCGCACGCGTCTCGCGTGCTGGTTTGCGCGTCTCGCGAAAACCCCTTGTGGCTGGCGCAAGATGAAACGATACGGATGAAAAACCTGTTGTTGTGGCAAGACCTCCACCTCCCCGGTCTTCGGCGAGGACGCCGAAGACTGCACCCGGGACGGGCGCGCTCCCCTCGGATTGCGGCTGCGCCGCCTTCCACCACGCCGGCGCGTTGTCAGAGCGCCCGCTGTCTCCGCGAGGTCTTGGAGTGCGCCGGTGCTCCGGCGCTTTCCTTGTGGCTCACACGATTCGAGACCCGTTCGATTGGGGGGGGGATCGCTCCCGCGCATCCGCCGTCCGCATTCAACGCTCCACCCGGAATTCATCATCGCACACGCCTCGTCCGCCCAAAAGCAGCGCGGCAGCGCACGCACTCCAAGACGCTGGCGCGGCCATGCCATTCCCTTGCTGAATCCAAGAGCTGCTGTGATCGCCAACTCCATCTAATCTCATGAATAGCCAGTCCCATCTGAATCGCCGTGAATTCTTGCTTCACTCCGCGATAGCCGGCGTGAGCCTTGCCGCCCCGCGTTTACTTCGCGCCCAATCCTCCGGCGAGAAACTACCCGTCGCCGGGGTCGCCACAATTTACAAACGCAACTCTCATGCGGACGTCATTTTCGGAAAAATTCTTGAAGGTTACGATCAACAGGGAGGCCCCGGACCGGGGCTCAAGCTCGTGTCGCTCTACATCGATCAACCGGCGGATTCGAAGCTCGGGATCGAGATGGCGAAGAAATACGGCGTACCGGTATTCAAGTCGATTGAAGAAGCCGTGTCCGTGGGTTCGTCGGGCATCCCCGTTGCGGGGGTTATCAGCGTCGGCGAGCACGGCGACTACCCTGCCGACGAGAAGACGACGCAGAAAAAGTATCCGCGCCGCCGATTCTTCGACGCCATCGCCGCTACTTTCCGAAAACACAAAAAAGTGGTTCCCGTCTTCAGCGACAAGCATTTGAGCTACGCCTGGGAGCACGCGAAACACATGCACGCGACCGCGACACGGATGAAGATTCCCTTCATGGCCGGCTCCTCCGTTCCGGTTGCCTGGCGGCGACCGGAACTGGTCCTGCCACGCGGATGCCAAATCAAGGAAGCGGTGGGTGTCGGCTACGGCGGAGCTGAAGCGTACGGATTTCACGCGCTCGAAGGATTGCAATGCATGGTCGAGCGACGGGCCGGCGGAGAGACCGGCGTGAAATCTGTTCAGGCCATTTCCGGCGACGCCATCTGGCGGGCGGAGAAAGAAGGCCGTTGGTCTCGCGATCTGTTGATGGCGGCCATCAATGTGCAACCACAGGTGAAGGCGGGTCCGATCGAACAACGCCTGAAAAGCAACTCTCCGTTTTATCTGATAGAATACAACGATGGCTTACGCGCCACGCTGGCGATGATGAACGGCATGTGCCGGCATTTCAGTTGCGCGGTGAAGCGGGCGGACCAGGCCAAACCCGATCCAGTCTGGTTTGAATTGGATGAAGAGAAACCGTATGGCCACTTCGCCTGGCTGCTGCAGGCAATCGAACAGATGTTCCGAACTGGCAAGCCGACTTATCCGGTGGAGCGGACGTTGTTGACGACCGGCGTGCTGAATCGCGCCATGATTTCGCTGTCCGAAGAGGGCCGGAATATCGCGACCCCGGAACTGAACGTGAAATACCAGCCGACGGACTGGGGATTCGCCACCAAGAAGTTTCCCAACGGTTAGCAGGGCAATCAACATGTCGCCGCCGAGGTAAGGAGGCGGATTCCAAATTGCCATTTTTCCAGACGCTCCGCCTCCTTACCTCGGCGGCTACAAGACCTCGCGGATTGACTCGATCACCCTTCGTCCGTATGGGATAGCGCACGATGTATGTGCCCAAACAGTTCGCCATCAGCGAAAACACGAAACTGTGCGCACTGATGCGCGAGTTCAGCTTCGCCACCGTCGTGTCGCACGATGGGACCGCACCCTTCGCCAGTCACCTGCCCATCCTGCTATCCGGCGAGAATGACGGACCCCTGACCCTTTCCGGCCACATGGCACGGGCAAATCCGCAATGGCGTCATTTCGAGAATGGCGCGGAAGTGCTGGTCATCTTTCAGGGACCGCACGGCTACATCTCCCCATCCTGGTATGAATCGAAGGAACTGGTCCCGACCTGGAACTACGTGACGGTTCACGCCTATGGAACTCCAAGACTCATCGAGGATGCCGATCGGCTACACCGCCTCGTTGACAAGACGGTTGCCGAATATGAAGGCGGTCGCGCCCAGCCGTGGCGTGACGAATTGCCCGCCGACTTTCGCGACACGCTTCTGAAGGCAATCGTCGGATTTGAAATTCCAATCACTCGAATGGAAGGCAAGTTGAAGCTCGGCCAGAATCGTGATGAAAAAGACATTCGCGGCGCCATTGCGGGACTCCGCGAATCGGGTGGCCCCGGCGATCGGGAACTGGCCGAATGGATGGAAAAGGAAATCCTTTCCAACCGCTAACAGCCTGTTCAAAAACTCAATCTTAGGTGGCAGCCGAGGTAACGAGGCTCAAACTCGTTCGGAAAAACTAATGGGATCCGAGCCTGCCAACGAA
>CALBIE010000301.1 GCA_937893495.1 uncultured Verrucomicrobiales bacterium
CGCCTGGGTCGCATTGAGCGACGCCTCCGCCGTTTCCGGCTGCATGACCTTCATGGCCACGGAACGCCCGATAGTCTTGTCCCGACAAAGAACCACTTTTCCCATTCCTCCCTGCGCCAACTCTTCCTCCTCCGTATAGCGGAGCGAGAGGTCGCGCGTTTCCTGAAGTGCCTGGTTGAGATGACTTAGTTTCTCGTCCCCATCGGCGTTGGGCGCAAGGTAGCACGGCTGCCCGCAATTGGGACACGGCAACTGCCGACCGGCATGCACCTGATCCACCTTGAATCGGGTCTCACAATCGGGATTGGAGCATAGGAAATAGATTTCCATTGCGGGACTGGCCGAGTTTCAAAAAAGTGACGCCGATCCGCCAGCCTAAAAGGACAGAGAAAACTTTGGCGACCCACGTAATCGCAATCTCGAACCAAATCATTTTCGGCCTTCTTCAGTTTGAAACCCTCAGGAATTGCCTCGAGATTCAGAATTACCTCCGGGAAATCCACGAAAGACTGGCCCCGCTGGAAAAGCTTCCCGTCCCAAGAACCATGGCACCGTGATAAAAGTTGAAACGATCACGGCGCGAAAGTATTCTGCTGCAGTGAGCACTTTGACGGAAATCGAAGCCGCTATTGCCCGTCTCCCGAAGGACGAGTTCTGGTCTTTAACCGAACGTCTCATTGCCCTTCGCGAAGACAAATGGGACGCGCAGATCGAGGAAGACGCCCGCCCCGGCGACCCATTGGACAAGCTGGCGCGAAAGGCGATTAAGGATTTCGAAGCCGAGCGCTGCAAATCGGTGCCGTGAGTCATTCGGCCACACCTGATTTCTGGAAGCATTATCGTGCCTTGCCTGCGGATATTCGACGCTTGGCGCGAAAGAATTACCAACTTCTCTGCGCCGACCCGAAACACCCCGACCTGCATTTCAAGGCTGTGGGACCAAACACCTGGTCGGCGCGGATTGGTATCAAATACCGAGCCATTGCCGTAAAGAAGGTTCCGAAATCATTTGGTTCTGAATTGGCCTCCACGACAAATACAAACGCCTGATTGGTGATCGAACCGGGCTGAACCCGAGAGGCAGAAAGAGTCCTCTCCCCTCTATTCTCGCCGCATCGGCGGCGGAGTTTTCCCCTGCCGAACGAACACTTGCTCGTGATGTTGACGCACGCAACGGAACGTGATACTAGTTTGATACTAAATGCCGCGCAAAGTGCGCCAACTCATCGCCGATCTCGAGCAGGCCGGCTTCATCAATCGCGGAGGCAAAGGCAGTCACCGCAATTTTGAACATCCCAGGGGCCAGCGCGTTACATTGAGCGGCGGGCCGGGTGCCGACGCCAGGCACTATCAGGAACGCGAAGTGAAACGCAAAATTCAGGAAAGTCGGACATGAAAACGCGAAACAAACCCAAAGCCGCCGCGTATGCCAAGCTCGTGGAATGGAACGACGAAGACCAGTGCTTTGTCGGCAGCGCGCCGCCGCTCATCGGCTCCTGCTGCCACGGCAAGGATGAACAAAAGGTCTATCGCGAATTGTGCGACATTGTGGACGAGTGGATCACGCTCATGCAAAAGGACGGTAAACCGCTTCCACTCGCGACCGCCGGCAAGGAATACAGCGGCAAGTTCGTCCTGCGTGTGGACCCCTTGTTGCACAAGCGTCTGGCCCTGAAAGCCCTGACCGAAGGCGAAAGTCTGAACAACTACTGTGCGAAGGCATTGGCCGAAGCCTGAGTGCTGCCTTTCGCACCTCCGTCCGGAGTCTTCCATCCGGGAACTCCCGTCGGATGGTGGAATGAATCACAAAATTTCCGATTGCATCGGCGTCCTACCGGGTGGATATTCTGCTTGTTCAAGCGGCAGCGCGTTTCTTCAGAGGGGTTCCCCACCCCCACCTCCTTGGCGCCTGTCGCTTGGACACTTTTTTCCTCCCCATCGCAGGACCGGAAGTAGCAGGTGTGAAATTTGTGTTTCAAACCCAGCAATTCTCATTTTGACGGAGCACCGATTTGTAATCGGCTTAACGCCGTCAAAACGAACGCCGTTTTCGATGTCATCCCGTCAAAAGCCGGCTGCCAGCCGGCGCTCCACCACCAAAATGAGAATTGCTGTTTCAAACCATCCCCGCCTTCGTCAAATCTCCTGTTGCCGTATCGTAAAGAGCGGGCTTACCATTCGCCTCAAGGAACCCCTTATGCGGAATGGATATCCAAAAGTACATTCGAAACATTTGGCCGGCGTCACCTCCGTGCTCGACTGAACCCCATGAACTGGATGCCCTCTCCGAAAGGACACCGATGCCACTCAGCAGGCAGTGCCTGCGTCCCAAGGCGCCATGATGGAATTACAATGGTGCCCGACCGGAAGGACTCCCGGCCCTCATCTTTCCACGCTTCGCCGCCCGGCGCGTCAGATTGAAATCGGAGAACGACGCGACGGATCAAATCAAATACCATTACACACATGATTTCCGTTATTGAAAACACCGCTGGAAAAGGCACTGCCCCGATCTACCAGTTGAAGGTTCTCCTGCTCGGCAGCGAGCCGCCCGTATGGCGGCAAATCCAAGTACCCGGCGACGCCAAACTCGACTGGCTGCACGCCGTCCTTCAGGTCGCGATCGGCTGGACCAACAGCCATCTGCACCAGTTCAGAGCGGGCGACGACTGCTACTCCGACACGCGACATCACTTTTCCGAGTTTGAGGGCGAACCGGAAATCCTCGAAGCGCGCAAGTTCACTCTCCGGCAAATCGCTCCACGCGAGCAGGCCGCCTTCGGTTACGATTACGATTTCGGCGATTCCTGGGAACACGAGATCACGGTGGAAAAAATCCTGCCGCCCGGCACGACTGCCTCCACCACCGCGATCTGCCTCGATGGCGCCCGCGCCTGCCCGCCGGAGGATTGTGGCGGCATCTGGGGCTACGATAACCTGCTCAAGATTCTCAAGAACCGGAAACACCCGGAACACACGAGCATGAAGGAATGGCTGGGCCGCGCGTTCGACGCCGAAGCCTTCGACGTGGCGAAAACCAACCTCTGGCTGAGAAAACTAAAATGGCCGCGCGTGACGGAAGCCCAGTTGCGCAAAATCCTGATGGGCCGAGACGATTATCACGAATGAGTCGGAGGCCATGATTGGCGGCAACATCATCGAAATCCTGGATGCATGAGCGATGAAGCGAACAACCCCGCTTCTCCCGTCTGGAGAAAGGTCGGGAACAAAGGCGCAGCGAAGCCGCATGGCCAGTTCCTCGCCTATCCCATTGATGTGCGGTTAGAGCGGGAAACGGTCTGGCTGACCTCTTTCAGACGACCCAAAAAAACAACAGCCTGCACCTGCAAAACATCTACGACGACCCGCAAGACATCACCGTCCACTTCTTCGTCCAGTTTCCTAGCATCAAGCTCGAATTACGCCGAACTTTCCCTGAGTTGAAGCTGGCCTGAATCGTGAGAAACCGCTTTCCAATTAGCGTCATCCGGCATGAGCAGAGTGTTTAGTTTGTCCTCCAATTCCCAGGAGAGCCGGAGCATCTTAACGTTATCTCCATTCTTGCTTGGTATGCTGGATCTTTGAGGGAATTGTGTACCATAAGCAACCAATGCCTCACACGTCGCGTCGTCAATTCTCCTGCTGCCGTATCGCAGACGGCAGCCGTAACATCCCCACCAAGGAACACCTATGTGGAGAGGCTATCCAGAAGGACATTTGAAACATTTGCCGGCTTTGTGGCCGCGCGCCCCTGAACCCTCATGATCTGGATCGCCCCGCCACAGAAGGACACTGACACCGAATTCTCCAGCAACAGCGGTGCCAGAAGCAGTGTAGGAACCCGCGTATCCCTTTCCAGTATCTAAACCACCATGCTCAACGGCGAAATCCGCTCCAAAATCGACGCTCTCTGGAATGCCTTCTGGACCGGCGGCATCTCCAATCCCCTCGAAGTCATCGAGCAAATCACCTACCTGCTCTTCCTCAAGCGCCTCGATGACCTGCACACGCTGGAGGAAAACAAAGCCGCGCGCCTGAAGCTCAAAAAGCTCGAGCGTCGCGTCTTCCCCGAAGGCAAGGACCCCAGGGGCCGTGCCTACGAAGACTGCCGCTGGTCACGTTTCAAACACTTTGAAGCCAAGGAAATGTTCGAGGTCGTGGATCAGCACGTCTTCCGTAATCCGAAGGTCAAGGCGCGGCTCACATCCAAAAGCCGCGGCATTCGTCAGGCAAACATCAGCAATGGCGACGTGTTGGAACTGGAACTCCCCATTCCACCCATCTCATTGCAGCGCGAATTCGCCCGGCGAGTGACGGCGGTGGAGGCGCAACTTCGCCACCCTCCAGCACCGAGCGCGTCGCGAGGAACTCTGAGGCCGGTTACTTCTTGATTCCGAGCGCGAACGCTTCAACTACGGCAGCTTCCAATCCGGCGATTTCCTCGTCGCTCAACATCGCGTAGTCCGGCAACTGCCGCTTGGCTTTGGAGAGAGTGCCGTTGCCTTGCAGACAAAGTCGTACAAACAGGTCAGCGTAGCGATTGGGCAGATCCACCACGTCGCGCATCAAACGCCGGGCGGTGTCGTATTGCTGGAGGAAGAGGATTTCGGCCGGAAGTTCCTTTTCAATGGTTTCCTCGACGAAACTGAAGAGCATCTCGGAAAGAGCAGTGCAGTCCACATAGCGGTAGAACTCGCGGGTGTCGTTGGACACCGTCATCCGGCCCTGACTATCGAGTTGGTAATCGACGAGGGATAAAAGTGGTTTGGAGAATGATTCCAGACTCGAGTCGTAGTCCTGGGGACGATGCAGCATGGTGGCTGAAATCGGAAACACCACTCCATCCGGGGCAAAGCGGCGGAACGAGAGGACGTAATGGAGGAGGAAACGGTGTATGCGTCCGTTGCCGTCGGTAAAGGGATGGAGGAAGACGAACGGATAAGCGATGAGGGCTGCCGCCACGACGGGATGGAGTTCGGAATTGAGCACGCGCCGGGAAGCATCGAGATAGGCGGACATCAATTCGGCCAGATCCTGCGGGCGCGGCGCGACGAAGTGGATTTCCTCCTCGGTCAAACTGATGCTGCGCCCCACGTAGTTTTGCTCGTCGATGGAGTCACGCCAGCCGTTGTTGATGAACCTGGGTTCCACGATGTTTTGCTGAAGCGTGACGAGGTGATCCTTCAACAGATAGTCGCGCTGCGCGGCATCCCGAAGCAGTTCGGCAAATCTTTGCGAGCGCTTCTGATCGGGTGTTTCCCGCTCAATGGCATACGAGGATTTGGTTTCCTTGGTGTAGAGGAACTGCAGGGCGCGGGCGTAGAGTTCCGGCGGAATCGTTTCAATAACCTGCCGGCATCGCTGTTCCAGCTTTCGGGCGACCGCCGCTTTGAGGGTTTTCGTCCGGCGCACCAGCGGACTGAACGCCGTTGTGCCCGGAAGGTTGTTGTTGACGCGGTGGCGCGGGCTACGGACCGCCGGTCCCGCGTAGTAGTCCCGGGGATCGAGCAGATCCACGTAATTACCCTGAGTGACATCCGGCAGGTCCAGGCGGCGACCGGAGAATTCCTCGTATAAAAACCAGATGCGACGGGCGTAGGTACTGGTGGGCTTGGAGCGGATGTAGGCGATCAGGTCGTCGGCCGCGAGCCGCGGCAGCAGGGCTCGCAACAGTTGCAAGTGCAACCCCTCGCGTTTCAAGGCGAACTCCAAATGCTCAAAATCACTCTCGCCCGGCCAGTAGGTTCTGGGATACCGTTCCACCGTCTTCACCGGGGTCGAATGCGTCTGGCGGGTGCCGTGGGTGACATACGATTCCACATGATGGGGCAGGCACCTGAGGGAATACCGTTGCAGGAGCAGGAGATAGCCGGCCGGCCGGCGGGTGTTGCTTGGTTCGGACATGTGTCGCGTTGTCAAAAACTAAATCCGTTATCGAAGGATAGAAATCGTTATTTTCATGGAGGTCTCGGAAAAAATCATTACAACTCTCACAGATTGCGCTGCAAATAGCCCGGCATGAGCAACTTTACCTTCCTCGCAGCCGAATGGCCGGACCTGCACGAGGCGGCGGGCAAGGCGGCGGGCAAGGCGGCGGGCAAGGCGGAGGCGCTGGCGTATGCCGACGCGCGGGCCGCGTGCTGCTACTCGCGGCGTGCGCTGGAACTGGCGGTACACTGGCTCTACAAGCACGATGCCGCGCTGAAGCTCCCCTACCAGGACAACCTGAGCGCGCTGATTCACGAGCCAACGTTTCGGAACGCGCTTACCCCGGCAGTGTTCACCAAGGCGCGGGTACTGAAGGACTTGGGCAACCTGGCCGTGCATAGTCACAGGCCGGTACGGTAGTTTGACGCCATCACGGCGGTGAAGGAGTTGTTCCACTTCTGCTTCTGGCTGGCGCGCACGTATGCGCGCGGAGCGAAGCCGGCGGACGGGCTGGCATTTGCCCCGGATGCCCTGCCCAAGACCAGCCCGGTGCCACCGCAGACCCAGGAGCAGCTCCGCAAAATGGGTGAACTATTGAGATGTTCAAGCGGCAGAGCGTTTCTTCAGAGGGGTTCCCCACCCCCACCTCCTTGGTGCCTGTCGCTTGGACACTTGATTTTCCCCAATGCCGTGATTTCTTTCCTCCGTGCCCCCGATGTTGGCGGACCGGTCAATGTACGATAGCCCCCTCCCCTCTGGAAGAATGACGCGGCACTAGCGCACGTCCGGCACCGGGTTCGCCATCCCCACGCGGGTGGGGAGAACGGGCTTCTTGTCGGTGTGTGTGGTCTGCTATTCGGACCATCCCTCGCGGATGGGGAGCCCCCGTACGTGCGCAACAAGATGGGAGAAGAACGCTCTCCTCCAGTCAATTCTCCCGTTGCCGTCTGGTGCCCGCAGGCGTAGCATTCGCCCCAAGGAACCCTGTAATGTATGCGGAGAGGGCGTCAGAATGGAAAACTGAAACGATTCGCCGACTCGGCTCCCAGACGCATTTGAAACACCATGCCCGCTGAAACCCATTCCCAAATCGCCAGCTTCATCTGGAGCATCTGCAATTTGCTCCGCGGGCCGTACAAACGGAACGAATACCGCAAGGTCATCCTGCCGCTCACCGTCCTGCGCCGGTTCGATTGCATCCTCGCGCCGACGAAGGCTGCCGTGCTGAAGGAACACGCCGCGATCAAGGCCAAGGGCGAAAACATCATCCGCCACCGCCTCTCGCGGCTCACAAAGGTCCCGTTCTACAATCTCTCCAGATTCACCATGGCCGCCCCGGCCAAGGGCAGCGGCCTCAACGGCCTGCTCGACGACCCCAACCAGCTCGCGCCCAATCTCAACAGCTACATCAATGGCTTCTCGCCCAATGTCCGCGACATCATGCAGCGCTTCGCGCTCGACGTGCAGATCGCCAAGATGGCCGAGAAGGACCTCCTTTACCTTGTCATCCAGAAGTTTGCCGCCATCGACCTTTCACCGGAACGAGTCGATCCCATGCAGATGGGCTACGTCTTCGAGGAACTCATCCGGATCGGCGCGGAACAATCCAACGAGGAAGCCGGAGAACACTTCACCCCGCGCGAAGTGATCAAGCTCATGGTCAATCTCCTCCTTTCCCCGGAGAAGGACCTCGCCCGCAGTCACGTCGTCAAAACCATTTACGATCCCACCTGCGGTACGGGCGGCATGTTGTCCGTCGCCGAGAAACACATCCGCGACCTCAACGCCGACGCGCAGCCCAAGCTTTTCGGCCAGGACTGGAACGACGAAGCCTGGGCCGTTTGCAAATCCGACATGCTCATCAAGGGCGAGGACGCCGACGCCATCATCCTCGGCGACACGTTTACCAAGGATGGCTTCGACCGCGCCGCCGACGGCAAGAAATGGACCTTCGACTACATGCTCGCCAATCCGCCCTTCGGAGTGGAGTGGAAGCAGCAGCAGAAATATATCGAGAACGAAACGGATACTCTCGGTTTTGCCGGACGCTTCGGCGCGGGCACGCCCCGCGTGAATGACGGCGCGCTCCTCTTCCTCCAGCACATGCTGGCCAAGATGCGCGCCCCGCAGGACGGCGGCAGCCGCCTCGCCATCGTCTTCAACGGCTCGCCCCTCTTCACCGGCGACGCCGGCGGCGGCGAGAGCGAAATCCGCCGCTGGATCATCGAGAACGACTGGCTGGAGGCCATTGTCGCCCTGCCCGAGCAGCTCTTCTACAACACCGGCATCTCCACCTACCTCTGGGTGCTGACCAATCGCAAAGAAAAGCCCCGCAAGGGAAAGGTGCAGCTCATCGACGCCCGCCCGTTCTGGGTGCAGATGGAGAAAAGCCTCGGCAACAAACGCCGCCGCATCGGCGACCCCTCCGACAAGGAGAAAGACCCCGACCACATCGGCGAACTCACGAAAATCTTCGGCGACTTCCGCGACGGCCAGACGCGCACCTTCACCGAGGAGGACCCCGTCACGCACGAGCCCGTCCAGCGCCAGCGCGTCGTCAGCAAGATTTTCGACAACGAAGACTTCGGCTACCACAAGATCACCGTCGAGCGCCCGCTGCGCCTGAACTTTCAGGCCAGCGCCGAACGCCTCGCCCGGCTCGACGACGAGAGCGGCTTCAAAAACCTCGCCAAGAGCACCAAGAAGGACCC
This sequence comes from uncultured Verrucomicrobiales bacterium, assembly GCA_937893495.1. Taxonomy (GTDB): domain Bacteria; phylum Verrucomicrobiota; class Verrucomicrobiia; order Limisphaerales; family JAYPXF01; genus CALBIE01. Next base: position 8,640 of record CALBIE010000301.1, read on the forward strand.
CGCCGTCTGCCAGCAGGAAATCGCTGCTGGCCAGCAGCGTCAGGAGGCACTTCGTGCCCTTCTTATTGCCTTCGGCAAGGAGACAAACGGACGTTTGTTCAAAGACCGCAAGGCGTTCCTCACCGAACTGCGCACGCTCGACCGTGCGCGCGGCGTCCGCCTGAACGCCCCGGAACTCAAGGCCGTGCTCGCCGCCTTCGGCGAACGCGACGAAACCGCAGAAATCTGCCGCGATCGCGACGGCCAGCCCGAGCCCGACGCCGACCTGCGCGACACCGAGACCGTGCCGCTCAAGGAGAGCATCGACGAATACTTCAGGCGCGAGGTGCTGCCCCACGTGCCCGATGCGTGGATCGACACCACCAAGACCAAGGTCGGCTACGAAATCCCGCTCAACCGCCACTTCTACCGCTACGAGCCGCCGCGCCCGCTGGCAGTCATCGAGACCGACATCAAGCGCCTCGAAGGCGAAATCCTCGACCTGCTCAAGGAGGTGACGGCGTGAACGGGGCGGCTCCACTTCCAGCCTTCTCCCGGGGAGGTGCCCTGTGAGATTCCACCGCGCGATGTCGGGTTGCGCGCATCGGCCCGGGGCGATTCCCCCCTTGACCGCCGTGCCCGGGCCGTGCATCGTCTCACCAACAATACCCGCCAAGCCTCGGGTTGGAAGCCTCGCTTCCGACACTGCTCAAATCGGCGGGTTACTCGTTTCCAGGGGGCGCCCATGAGCTGCAACAAGCCCGCCAAAACCTACCCCGAACAGCTTGAGATTCTAAATAATCGTGGCCTGATCGTAGCCGACGCAGCCCGCGCCCTGCATTGTCTGGAGCACCACAATTACTACCGCCTGTCCGCCTATCGCTTTCCGCTCACAGTGCGGGGCAACCCTGACCAGTTCCTGCCCGGCACCACTTTCGACGACCTGTGGAATCTTTACCATTTCGACCGCACTTTGCGCCAGTTCGTGGCCGAGGCCGTCAAGCGGGTTGAAATATCCGTGCGCGCCCGTTGGGCCTACGTGCTCGGCCATGCCCATGGACCACAGGCCTACGAACACGCCACCGTCTTTCGCAATCCTCAACGCCATACCGAAGCACTTGCCAAGTTGGATGATGAACTGGGCCGCAGTCGTGAGGATTTCGTTTCTCACTACCGCAAGAAATACCACATGCCCCGCCCGCCCATCTGGGCCGCGAGTGAAGTCCTGTCCTTCGGACTGTTGAGCCGCTTTTACGAAAACATCAAACGCAACAGCGAGCGCAAACAGATTTCCACCACTTACGGTTTGTCGCCCGACACGTTGGAATCCCTGCTCCAGCACTGTGCCTATATTCGCAACCTGTGCGCCCATCATTCCCGGCTTTGGAACCGGCGCTTCACCATCACTCTTCAGTTGCCGCAAAGTTCCCCGGCGATGGTGATTCCCAACCTTTACCCACCGCAAGACCGTCTCATCTACAACACCCTTGTCCTCTTGACTCACATGGTCGGCGTCATTGAACCGGCGTCCACCTGGTCCAACCGGCTCGTCACCCAGTTGCTCGCACTGGATGCAAAATTCCTGCCGGACATGGGTTTCCCCGCCGACTGGCGACAACGCCCGCTCTGGCAAAAGCTGATCGCCACATCATGAAACTCCCGGCCTACCCGCGCACCAAACCCAGCGGAGTCGAATGGCTCGGCGACGTGCCGGAGCATTGGGACACGCGGAAATTCTCGCGAGAAGTGATGATTGCTGAAGGTCAAGTTGATCCGGAGAAGGAACCCTATTTATCGATGATGCTCGTCGGACCGGAGCACGTTGAATCTGGAACCGGGAGATTGCTGGCCAAGGTTACCGCTGTCGAACAGGCCGCCCAGAGCGGGAAGTATTACTGTCGGCAGGGAGATGTCGTTTATTCCAAGATCCGCCCGGCGCTCCGAAAACTGGTCATTGCACCAGAGGACTGCCTTTGCAGCGCCGACATGTATCCACTCCGAGCACGGGAACGGTTCCAGAATGAATTCATTTACTGGCTCTTTCTTTCGCAGTCATTCGCTGCTTGGTCGGTTTTAGAATCAGACCGTGTTGCGATGCCAAAGATCAATCGTGACACGCTCAATGAGCTGCGAATGCCTGTTCCACCCCTCGCCGAGCAACGTTCCATCGCGGCGTTTCTGGACCGGGAGACGGGGCGGGTGGACCGGTTGGTGGCGAAGAAGCGGGAGTTGATCGAGCGGCTGAAGGAGAAGCGCACCGCGCTCATCTCCCGCACCGTCACCCGCGGCCTGCCGCCCGCCGCCGCCCGCGCCGCCGGCCTCCCCGCCAACCCGCCCCTCAAACCCTCCACCCTCGACTGGCTTGGCGACATCCCGGCGCATTGGAACATCGTTCCGTTACGCTACGCTTTCTACAACCTCGACCACCGGCGGATTCCCGTCGCCGGAGAGGACCGTGCGACCGTCGAGAAGATTTACCCTTACTACGGCGCGTCTGGAATCATCGACCACGTCGAGGACTACCTTTTCGACGAGACATTGATTCTGGTTGCTGAAGACGGCGCAAATCTACTTTCGCGCAGCACGCCGCTGGCGTTTCTCGCTACCGGAAAATACTGGGTGAACAACCACGCGCACATTTTGAAGCCGGTTGAAGGCGATATTCGCTACTGGGCCGCCGTTCTCCAAACCTACGACTACACGCCGTTGGTGACCGGTGCTGCCCAGCCCAAGTTGACAAGCGACCGACTCGGAAGCATCCGCCTCCCAATGCCGCCGCCGGACGAACAAGCCGCCATCGCCGCGTATCTGGACGAGGAGACGGCGAAGCTGGACGCGCTGGTGGGGAAGGTGGAGGAGGCGGTGGAGCGGTTGCAGGAATACCGCACCGCCCTCATCACCGCCGCCGTCACCGGCAAGATTGACGTGCGCGAGGGGGTCGCGCCATGAGCACGCCGTTTCTCATCGAAAGCTTCGAGGAATACCTCGAAACCGTCCGCAAGGAGCTGCCGAAAGCCCGCATCTACTTTCGGGGACAGAGCAAGCAAATCAAAGGCGACGACTACACGCTCAAACCATCCATTGGTCGCTACGAAGGCTTCGCGGCAAAGAGTCTTTTCGACCGGGATGAGATTGAACGTAGAGTCTTGGACACCTTCGCCAACCATCTGCTCAGCCATGTGCAACACCTTCCGCGCAATGAGTGGGAAGCACTCGCAATTGCCCAGCATCATGGCCTTCCAACCCGCTTCATGGACTGGTCGACCAATCCGCTTGTGGCTCTCTACTTTGCGACCCGGAATTCGAAGAAGGACAAGGATGGAACCCCACTCAACAGCGCCGTCTATGTCTTGACCAGCGAGCCCGTGCGCTACAGCGATCTAGAACGTCCGAATGACGACCTCATCAGACAGGTAGCTGACACAACATCAACCCTTGCGCCGGCGTTGTCGGGCTACGGGGAGTTTGGCATTGATGACGAAAACGAAGATTCGGAACCCGCCTCGACGGGTGCCCGGCCGGTGCAAGACGACGAAGGCCCTTCCACTGGGGCGAAAGCCGCGAAGGTTCCAGTGATTTCGCCGTTCGCGATCAGGGAAAACGTCATCTATGACCCGCCTCACGTTTCTCCCCGCATTCGCGCACAAGACGGTGTGCTCATGGCCTGTCATCAACCAATGCATCCCCTGGAAGAGCCGGATTATTTGGAGATCGTAATCGAGTACCGTGCCCACGACGATATCCGCCG